>NZ_CP117969.2:1455000-1705000 GCF_028743515.2 Imtechella halotolerans
TTTTTGTACTGCAACTGCTATTCCGTATTTTTGCTGGCTATTTATATTTCTATGAGTCATCGTAAAATAGTTATAACAGGCGGTCCCAGCACCGGAAAAACTTCGGTTATTGATTCTCTTACAGAATTGGGGTATGTTTGTTTTCCTGAGATATCAAGGCAAGTGACGCTAGAAGCTCGCAAATTAGGCATTGAACAATTATTCTTGGAAGACCCTATTCTTTTCAGTGAAAAATTACTAGAAGGGCGTATCAAACAATATATCGAGGCTGAGAAACATTCAAACCACTTGGTTTTCTTAGACAGGGGAATCCCAGATGTTATTGCTTACATGGATTACATTGGTGACTCCTATCCAGCGCATTTCAGCAAGGCTTGTCAGCAGAATTCCTATGATACCGTTTTTTTACTTCCCCCTTGGCAGGCTATTTACACCTCGGATAGTGAGCGCTATGAAAGTTTTGAGCAAGCCATTGCCATTCATGACCATCTCGAAAACACCTATAGACGATTTGGATATAACCTAGTTGAAGTCCCAACAGGTACTGTAGAAGATCGAGTGTCATTTATTATCAAGCATTTGTAAGAATGAAGACTCCCCTTGACATATTACGTACATATTGGCAATACCCTGCCTTTAGAGGGGAGCAAGAAAATATTATAGAGGCTGTATTAAACGGAAAAGATACTATAGCCATATTGCCCACAGGTGGTGGTAAGTCACTGTGCTACCAAGTACCCGCCATGGCACGTGAAGGAATATGTGTGGTAATTTCACCTTTAATAGCCCTAATTAAAGACCAAGTAGATGACTTAAAAACTAAAGGTATAAAAGCGCTAAATCTTGCTGGGGGACTTTCCTATTATGACTTAGACACTGCGTTAGATAATGGCATCTATGGAAATTACAAATTCATCTACCTTTCACCTGAGAGACTTCAACAAGAGCTTGTACAGGAACGTCTAAAGCAAATGCCAGTAAACCTTATTGCTATTGACGAAGCACATTGTATTTCGCAATGGGGAAATGACTTCCGACCTGCCTATAGAAACTGTAAAATATTAAAAGAATGGTTTCCAAATGTTCCACTCATTGCTCTTACTGCAACCGCCACTAGAAAAGTAGTAGCGGATATTGAGGATAACCTGCAGATGAAGGATCCCTTTAAAACTTCAACCTCATTAAACAGAGCCAATTTAGCCTATATGGTTTTCCAAGTGGAAGACAAACAGATCCATTTAGAAAAAATTCTCACTAAAAACCCTGAATCCTCTATAGTTTATGTCCGAAGTAGAAATGCTACAGAACAACTTACCAACTATTTACAATCAAAAGGATTTACAGCTACCTTCTTTCATGGAGGACTTTCTACCGAAGAAAAGAACACTCGTTTAAAACAATGGTTATCTGAAAAAGTACAAGTAATGGTTGCGACCAATGCATTTGGCATGGGTATCAACAAACCTAATGTACGAACCGTTATACACTTTTCCATACCTGAAAGTATAGAAAATTACTTTCAGGAAGCTGGACGGGCAGGACGTGACGGTGCAAAATCTTATGCTGTTTTATTCACACAAGAGGATGAAAAAAAACATCTTAAAACACAGTTTTTAAACACCACGCCTTCGGTAAGTTTTATCAAAGTTCTCTATCGAAAACTAACTAACTACTTTCAAATATCGTATGGTGAAGGTGAAGGTCAAAGCTTTTCATTCCATTTTCCAACCTTTTGTAGCACCTACCAATTTAGTGCACTTATGGCATACAACGCATTAAAAACACTTGATCGTCATTCAATACTCGCATTCTCAGAACATTTTCATCGCAAGGCAACTATCCAATGTCTTGTGTCCAGTCAACAATTATTTGTCTACCTTGATAACAATCCCAGGATGCAATCTATGGTACAAACAATATTACGTACCTATGCCGGTGTTTTTGACAACCCTACCCCTATTAATATAGAATTGATTGCCACTAAATCAAGGCTAGAGGAATCCTATATTTTTAGACTCCTTGAACAACTCGAAAAGGATGCCATCATACAGTATCAAGGCGAAAGTACAGATGCTGAAATCACATTTCTCACACCACGTGAGGATGACAAGACAATAAACATGATTGCCAAAAGTATTGAAACCCAAAATCTCCAAAAAGAACATCAAATGGAGGCTATGCTTCAATACCTAAATAATGAAAATGAATGTCGTAGCAAGCTACTACTCACCTATTTTGGTCAAACCGAAAATTCGGATTGTGGAATATGTTCAACTTGTATTCAAAAAAAGCAAACACTTCCCTCTACTATACAAACAATCATAACCGAGGATATTATTAGACACCTCAAAAAACAGCAAATACAAGCAAACAAATTAATTGAACTCCTCCCTTATAAGGAAGACCACATTATACAGGTAGTGCAGCACTTACTACACCAGCAAAAAATAAGTCTTACTGATAAAAATTATTATACATTAAACATATAAATACCATGTCCAAAAAATTGCGAATTGTATTTATGGGTACTCCCCATTTTGCCTTAGAAATTGTAAAATCAATTATTACCAACAATCATGAAGTTGTGGGTGTGGTGACTGTACCAGACAAACCAGCAGGAAGAGGACAAAAAGTTCAGGAATCCCCCGTTAAAACTTTCGCTGTTGAACAGGGACTAACTCTTTTACAGCCTACCAACCTAAAAGACGAAACTTTCCTTTCTGAATTACAAGCATTGAATGCCGATGTCTTTGTTGTGGTCGCCTTTCGAATGCTGCCCAAGGCCGTATGGAGCATGCCTTCTAAAGGGACCTTTAACCTTCATGCTTCCCTTTTACCACAATACAGAGGAGCCGCTCCTATTAACTGGGCCATAATTAACAAGGAAAAAGAAACCGGAGTTACTACATTCTTTATTGATGAACACATTGACACAGGAGCAATGATTCTTCAAGAATCACTACCCATTACAGCTGAGGAAACTGCTGGAAGCCTTCACGATAAATTAATGCACTTGGGGGCCAAAGTAGTAGAAGACACTTTACACCTTATTAGCGAAGAAAAAGTAGAAACTACAATTCAACCTCAGCATGAAGAACTGCGGACAGCCCATAAAATACACAAAGACACCTGTCATGTTCAGTGGAATGCTACTGTAGAAGACATTGATGCCCTTATTCGTGGTATGAGTCCTTACCCGACAGCATGGACCAATGTTTCCCAAGGAGGCAATACATTTAATATGAAAATATATGAAGCAACACCGCTTAGAGAAGAACATTCACTTATTCCCGGTTCTATTTTGCAATTCAAAAAAGAAGTCCGAATTGCTGCAAATGATGGTTTTATAATTTTAAAAGAAATCCAACTTCCAGGAAAACGAAAAATGAACATTAAAGATGTTTTAAATGGATTTGAGTTCCAATCGGACGCAAAAGCTCTGTAAAGCCTTATGTTTACTGACTTTATTAAAAAATACCGATAAACGGTAAAGTTTATTAACAATGGCTCAAAGTTATTAACAAAAACCTCGATTTCCCTTGATTTTACTTGCATGGTAAGAATATCCGTATAAATTTGTGTAGCTTTTAAAACAAATGTTTAACCAAACAATTCTAAATTTTAAACTTATGAACAAAACAGAATTAATCGATGCAATGGCTGCTGATGCCGGCATCACAAAAGCTGCCGCAAAAAAAGCATTAGAGTCTTTCTTAGACAATGTTGGACAATCATTGAAAAAAGGTAATAGAGTATCATTAGTAGGATTTGGTTCTTGGGCTGTATCTGAAAGATCTGCAAGAGAAGGTAGAAACCCACAAACTGGAAAGACTATCAAAATTGCTGCTAAAAAGGTTGTTAAGTTTAAGGCTGGAGCTGAGCTTTCTAACGCTGTAAACTAATCTCCACCATAGAAAAGTATTAAAGATGTCTCCCCTAAAAAGGAGACATTTTTTATTCACATTTTTACAAATAAAAATTTTTTTTTAATTCAAAAAATGTTAAATTTAACATAAAATCCCTCATTTATGGTAGCTCTAAAACCCCAGAAAGGACATTTGCTAATTGCCGAACCATCTATTATTGGAGACGTTTCCTTTAATAGGTCCGTTGTGCTATTAGCAGATCATTCCCAGGAGGGTTCTATTGGATTTATCCTAAACAAACCGCTACAATTTCGTTTGAACGAATTGGTTCCAGAAATATCAAAACCATTTAAGGTTTATAATGGAGGCCCTGTAGAACAGGATAATCTCTATTTTATTCATCGTGTACCCGAATTAATTCCGGATAGCATTGAGATTTCTAATGGTATATACTGGGGAGGCGATTTTAATGTAGCACTACAACAAATCAATAAAGACACCATAAAAGAAAAAGACATTAAATTCTTCCTTGGTTATTCAGGGTGGCAAGCAAGTCAACTTGAGGATGAACTATCTGTAAACTCTTGGGTTGTAACAGAAAATTGCTACAAAAGTAATCTCATCAAAAAGAGTGCTCTTTCATTCTGGAAAGAAAAAATGCTGGAACTAGGTGGGGATTACATGTTATGGTCTAACGCACCAGAGAATCCCAATTTCAATTAAGACAAACGTGCAATAGCATTTAATTTACCTACCAATTGTTGGGCTACCTGACTCGAAAACTCCTTTTTTCTATATTTTGTAATAGGCCTGATTCCAATTATAGTATTTGTCATAAACAACTCATCCGCCTTCTGAAGTTCAAATGGAGAAATAGGAGTTTCCTCCAATGTCAAGCCTTCAGTCTTTTCGATGATTTTAATGAGCTCCTTCCGAATAATGCCGTTCATACAACCTTCTGAAAGTGGTGGAGTTTTAATTACAGAACCATTCACTAAGAATAAGTTTCCATTAAGAGCTTCAACCACATTTTTATGATTATTTAGTAGTAAGCAATTATCCAACTCATTTTCATGAGCAAAAATACTTCCTACCACATGCAAAGCTTTATTATTAGTCTTTATAGTGGATAATAGATCAGCATTAACATAAAAATCTTTAAATAAATCTACCTCATAAGAATTCTGAGAAAGTGTATAAAATGGAGAACTTAAAGCAGTAGCCTCGATTAAATAACTTACTTCATTAGTTAAAGGTAAATAAAGACCTCCTTCATTTCGAAAAACAGTAAGACGTACCCTGGCAGGTTGGTCGGCAAGTTCATTAGCATCCAACACCTTTTGAATTTCCTCTTGCAAAAACTCTAAAGTAAAATTCATAGGAATTTCCATACGCATAATACGCATACTAGCCATCAGTCTAAGGTAATGTGGTTCCCAAAACAACAGCCTCCCATTTACCGATTTAAGTGTTTCAAAAACACCATCTCCAAACTTAAATGCTCTATTGTTACTGGTTAATACTTCCGTCTCTTGTGCTAGGTTACCATTGAGATTAATCATAAAAAAAGCCTTGAAAAATTCAAGGCAAAGATACTTTTTATCATGGTAATAAACTACAAAGAACCTAAAACATGTTTAAGATCTGAGATTTGATTTTCCCATAGCATTTTAGCTTCATCAACCTCGTCCTCTTCTGTAAAATCAGTTATAATAAGAGAAACGTCTTTGGTTATTTCATCAACTACAATTCGCATTTCGAAAAATGTATCATCTTCGGCTTCTATCCAGCGAAATTTCACCAATTCATCTCCCTTTTTACGTAACAGCTTGGCTTGTTCTTCAGCATCATCCCATATGAATGTATATACCTCTCCACGAGAATTGACATTATCAGCAAACCATTCTGAAAGACCTGAAGGTGTTGAAATATATTGATATAGCAATTGAGGGGAAGATTGGAATGTAAATTCCATTTCGTATTTTACTTTATTGTGCATAGCTTGTTTATTTCTGTTGAACAATATAGGACTTAATTAATAGCAAAGAAAGAAAAGAATTAAAAATATTTTTTTTGCCATAAGGTTTGCGGTATATAAATTTAGTTCTATATTTGCAGCCGCAATCAGGAATTGCGAGTCTTGGCGAGGTAGCTCAGTCGGTTAGAGCGCAGGATTCATAACCCTGAGGTCACGGGTTCAACTCCCGTCTTCGCTACAAAACCCTTGTTTTTTGACAAGGGTTTTTTCTTTTAAAGATAGCAAATACATTAGCTGTTTTTAAGTGAATTTTTAATAGTATCACTAGCATCTGCATTGTATTAAAGAGATAATCGTACTTCCCTGAAATTCAACACTAGTTCTCATAAATTAATCACTTTAATCGCTTAAACTAGTTTTTTTGAAGTTTTCCTTTTTATATCTATCTTTGGTTATTAGAAAACACGTTTGATATTCTTAGCGGTGTAGATTTGGCTTTCATTTAAGTCCCTCCCGTCTGTTGAACGTGTTTTTTTTATTTTTATACCTTCATACTATTAGCATTGTAATTAAAAACCAAAGTCCATTGTCTTATAAACACAAGACATCGATATTAATCATCTTTTTGTATTAATTACACTTCAATTTCCTGATGAAAAGCTATTAAAATCAGCAGATTAATCTTAACTTTGAGAAGCACAACCAACTGCCAAAGGCGCTCATCCTATGCTGTATTTTTCCAAAATTGTGTACTCTTTAAGGTCCTTTTTTCACGAGGTGGGTGAACTCAGCTACTTTTCATGGCGCTATTTAAAAGAAATTAGAAAACCTCCCTTTGAGTTTAATGAATTTTTGAAACAATGCTACCATTTAGGTAACCGATCTTTTCTTTTAGTTGGTATAACCGGATTCATCATAGGGCTTGTTTTCACTTTGCAATCAAGGCCAACCTTAGAAGATTTTGGAGCAGTAGCTTGGATGCCTTCCATGGTAAGCATTTCAATTATTCGAGAAATTGGCCCTATTATTACTGCATTGATATGTGCCGGACGAATTGGCTCAGGAATAGGAGCAGAATTAGGCTCTATGCGAGTTACCGAACAAATTGACGCCATGGAAGTTTCTGGAACCAATCCATTCAAATATTTAGTGGTAACACGTATTAGTGCAGCGACCCTTATGTTGCCTCTACTAATTATCCTAGGCGATGCCATTGCAATTTACGCCTCCTATTTAGTTGAAAATATTAAGGGGAATGTGTCATTTCAATTATATTACAATCAGGTTTTTGATGCATTGGAGTTTGGAGATTTATTACCAGCTACTCTAAAATCTTTCTTTTTTGGTTTTGCCATTGGTCTTGTGGGCTGTTACAAAGGATACTATTGTAAAAAAGGGACGGCTGGTGTTGGATTGGCAGCTAACTCAGCGGTGGTAATAGCTTCTATGTGCATTTTTATCATTGATTTTGTAGCCGTATTACTAACGGATATTTTTTATGATTTATGAGCATTAACCACCAACATAAAGTCATACACATTGAAAACCTTTATAAAAAGTTTGGAGACAACCATGTATTAAATGGTTTTAACATGGACCTATATGAAGGTGAAAATCTTGTCATTATGGGTAAATCGGGTTCAGGTAAATCAGTAATGATAAAATGCCTTGTAGGACTAGAAACACCTGATAGTGGCAGTATAGAAGTAATGGGTAGAAATATGATACATATAGGTCGTGAAGAGCTCAATCAAATTAGGACTGATATTGGTTTTCTTTTCCAAGGAAGCGCTCTATATGATTCCATGTCAGTGAGAGAAAATCTAGAATTTCCGTTACGACGTCACCTAAAGAAATTTGAAGGCATAACCGACACTACCCCTCTTGTTGAAGAAGCACTTACCAATGTAGGACTATTACACACCATTGACCTAATGCCTGAGGAACTTTCAGGTGGAATGAAAAGAAGAGTTGCGCTAGCCAGAACCCTCATACTTCGGCCTAAAATAATTCTTTATGATGAGCCTACCACGGGTCTTGATCCGATAACATCTAAAGAAATAATAGATTTAATGAAATCCATTCAAAACACATACAATACTTCTTCTTTAATTATAACACATGATGTTGATTGCGCTCGTGTTATTGCCAACAGAATGATTCTACTGGTAGATGGAATTAATTATGCCCAAGGAAGTTTCCAAGAACTTTCTTCTTCCAATGATCCAAAAATAAAAGCCTTCTTTAAAACATAAAGGTATGAAAAAAACAAGCGCACAAAAAGTACAACTTGGCATCTTAGTATCGGCAGCACTTCTTATTTTCATCGTTGCTGTTTATCTTATAGGAAACCGTCAGAATCTTTTCCAAAAAAGTGTTCCTATAACTGCCGTTTTTAGTAATGTTAATGGATTAATGCCCGGCAACAATGTACGCTATTCAGGTATCAATGTGGGAACGGTTCGCTCATTGGAAATGATAAATGATACAGTCATTAAGATCCACATGGCAATTGACGAAAAAATTATACATCATATTAAAAAGGATGCCATTGCTACCATTGGATCTGATGGACTTGTAGGAAACATGATAGTCAATATCATTCCAGGTAAAGGTCCTTCTGTATCCGTTCAGGCCAATGACAATATCAAATCCTATAGCAAGATACGTACAGAAGATATTCTCAGCACCTTAAGTGTTACCAATGAAAATGCAGCAATCCTAACAGCTGATCTATTAAAAATCACAAAAGAAATTACTCAAGGACATGGTACAGTAGGAATGCTTATCAATGACACTACCATGGCGAATGATCTTAAAGAGACACTCAGTAATCTTAAAATGGCCAGTGAACGTACCAACCATTCTGTTGCCTCATTACAAGAATTACTCCATTCTTTACAACAGGAAAACAATGTAATAAGCCTTATAAATAGTCCTGAAACATCTCAAAAAATTGAACAGATAATTGATCGAATCCATCACTCTAGTGGAGATATTGATAGTGTTATTACAAACCTTAACAGCACCATTTTAAATATAAAAGAAGGTGATGGACTTTTAAACTATTTAGCCAACAACCCCGATCTAGTCCAAGAGGTTGATTCTACCATGAAAAATGTCCATATAGCCAGTGAACGCTTAAATGAGAACTTAGAGGCTTTAAGACATAATTTCTTTTTTAGAAGGTATTTCAAGAAAAAAGAAAAGGAGGCAAAAAAACAGTAAACCAAGCTTTATTAATTTAATCCATAAAAAAATCCGGCCATTAGCCGGATCTTTTATTAGATCAAAATATACTATTCGTAAGCAAATAAAGGACGCTCACTCATCATTTCATTTACTTTGACAGAAATACCCTCAAGTACGTCATCGTTTTGGAAATTAACCAGCGCCTCGTCAATTAGAGCAACTATGGTTTCCATATCATTTTCTTTTAATCCACGCGTAGTGATGGCTGGGGTTCCTATACGGATACCACTGGTTACGAATGGGCTCTTATCATCAAAAGGAACCATGTTTTTATTCACCGTAATATCTGCTTTACCAAGGGCCTCTTCAGCCTGCTTTCCAGTTATGTCCTTATTACGAAGATCAATAAGCATCATGTGATTATCCGTTCCACCTGATATAATATTATAACCGCGCTTTACAAACGCCTGAGCCATAGCTGCAGCGTTATGCTTAACTTGAAGCATATATTCTAAAAACTCATCTGTTAAGGCTTCACCAAAAGCAATTGCTTTAGCTGCTATAATATGCTCTAATGGTCCTCCTTGGTTTCCTGGGAAAACCGCACTATCCAATAGAGAAGACATCATACGTACATCTCCTTTAGGAGTTTTTAAACCAAATGGGTTTTCAAAATCTTTCCCCATTAGGATCATACCTCCACGAGGCCCGCGCAACGTTTTATGTGTTGTAGTGGTAACCACATGACAATGTGGAATTGGATCACTCAATATTCCTTTAGCAATAAGACCTGCCGGATGTGAAACATCGGCTAGTAATAACGCACCTACACTATCCGCAATCTCTCTAAATCTTTTGAAATCGATATCTCTCGAATACGCAGAAGCACCAGCAATAATCATTTGTGGCTTTTCCTTTTCTGCTATTTCTTGGATTTTATCATAATTAAGTACCCCTGTTTCTTTTTCTACACCGTAGAATACTGGATTGTAAAGTTTTCCAGAAAAGTTAACAGGAGATCCATGAGTTAAATGTCCACCGTGAGATAGATCAAAACCTAGTATCTTATCTCCTGGCTTTAAGCAAGCGGCAAATACAGCTGTATTTGCTTGCGAACCACTATGAGGCTGAACATTCGCATAAACAGCTCCAAAAAGTGTTTTAGCACGATCTATCGCAATATTTTCAACTTCGTCTACAATTTCACAACCACCATAGTAACGCTTACCAGGATACCCTTCGGCGTACTTATTGGTTAATACCGATCCAGCAGCTTCCATCACTTGACTACTCACAAAATTTTCAGACGCAATTAGCTCTAAACCATGTAGTTGTCTTTCTTTTTCAGCTTCAATTAATTCAAAAATTTGTTCGTCGCGTTGCATTTTTTCAAGGTTTCGTTAAATAAAAGTCAAAAATAATAATTACATTCATTATCCTATTAGGAAAATGATATATTTGAACAGGTTTTATTAAAAAAACAATTAATATTCTTATTATGCCAGATATCACCAATGATCCCCTAAGAAAGTCATGGATAGATGTACCGGAAAACTCTGATTTTCCGATTCAGAACATTCCTTTTGGGGTATTTTTAACTCGTGAAGATATTATCACCATTGGAACCCGTATAGGAGACACTGCTATAGATCTTGGCGCTATGCACCAATTAGGTTATTTTGACGGGATTCCTTTAACCGATGATATTTTTTTACAAGATAGCTTAAACGATTTTATTTCTGATGGCAAGAAAACATGGCGTTTAGTACGTAATCGCATAGGCGATATATTTGACAGTACAAACCCAGTCCTTCGCGATAATGAAAATCATCGAAACATTATCCTTTTTTCACTTGATGAAATCGAAATGCAACTACCTGTGCAAATAGGTGATTACACAGACTTTTATTCAAGTAAAGAACATGCCACCAATGTCGGCAAAATGTTTCGTGACCCAGATAACGCTTTATTACCAAACTGGTTGCATATACCGGTAGGTTACCATGGAAGAAGTTCAACGATAGTACCAAGTGGAGTGGCTGTAAGACGTCCTAATGGTCAAACACTACCCGTAGGAGAAACTCAACCTGTTTTTGGCCCTTCTCAGCGAGTAGATTTTGAATTAGAAACTGCCTTTATAACCACCGATGCCAATTTAATGGGAGAGCCTATTCCAATTGAAGAAGCCGAGGACTATATTTTTGGAATGGTCCTATTTAATGATTGGAGTGCCCGTGATATACAAAAATGGGAGTATGTTCCACTAGGTCCGTTCTTAGCTAAAAATTTCGCTTCCTCGATTTCTCCTTGGATAGTAACCATGGATGCATTGGAGCCTTTTAGAGTGAAAGGTCCAAAACAAGATCCCCAACCACTACCCTATTTACAACAAGAAGGTGCACACGCATTCGATATAAATCTAGAAGTTTCCATTCAACCGGAAAATACTGAGGAAACACTGGTAAGCACTTCCAATTTTAAATATATGTATTGGTCAATGGCACAACAATTGGCGCATCATACAGTTAATGGATGCCGTGTTAATTCAGGTGATATGATGGGAAGTGGTACTATTTCAGGACCAACAGAGGATAGTTATGGATCCATGATGGAACTTACATGGGGTGGAAAAAATCCTATCAAAATGAAGGATGGTACCGAACGAAAATTCATTAACGACAATGACACGGTTATTATGCGTGGATATTGTCAAAATGACGAAATAAGAATTGGATTTGGAGAAGTGTCAAGTAAACTTTTACCTGCATTTGATAGCAGTCAAAAGTAATATTATCCAAATCTTTACGATTAAATAACATTGTTATATATATTACTAGCAAACCTCGTAGGCGACCTACGAGGTTTTTTATATTTTTGGCACTGTAATTGTTTTGGGGCAATTAAACCACCTAAACAGATGTAATATGAAAAGACTTTTACTTATCTCCTCGGCCTTGCTAGTTTTTGCTTGTGGCGGAGTAAAAAAAACTCAGGAAGCACTTAATACCGGTAATTATGAAAGTGCCATTACTCGGGCGATCGAAGAACTTCGTAGTAACAAATCAAAAAAAGGAAATCAGCCTTATGTATATTTGTTAGAGGAGGCTTTTGCCAAAGCAACAGAACGTGATTTGGATCAAATAAATTTTTTAAAGAAAGATGGCAATCCTGCACATTTGGAAGAGATTTACCAATTATACCAAAATCTACAATCTCGCCAAGAACGCATTAAACCATTACTTCCATTACCTCTTATTGACGAAAATAGAAATGCTGTTTTTAAACTAAAAGATTATTCTACAGAAACTCTGAAAGTAAAAAACAATTTATCTGAATATCTTTATAATAATGCGTCTACCTTATTGACAAAAGCGCGCAATAAGCATGACTATAGAGCTGCTTACGACGACTTCCAATATTTACAGAAAATCACCCCAAATTATAAAGATGTAACAACCAAAATTGATCAAGCTCATAAAAAAGGTATTGACTATGTAGTGGTATCTTTATTTAATGATACGGATAAAGTAATTCCACAACGGTTAGAAGCTGATTTATTAAACTTTAATACCTATGGTATAAATGACCTTTGGACCGTATATCATAGTAATCCGCAAAAGAACATGAAATATGATTATGCCATGGAACTAGCCTTCAAAGAAATAATCATATCACCTGAACAAGTACGTGAGAGACAACTAATCAAGGAAAAACAAATCAAGGACGGGCAAAAGGACTTATTGGATAAAAATGGTAATGTAGTAAAGGATAGTCTGGGTAAACCAATTAAAGTGGATAATTTCAAGACCATAAAAGCGAGTGTTTATGAGTTTACACAATTTAAGAATGTGACCCTAACTGGTGCTGTCTCTTTTACGGATTTACAAAGTAAACAAATCATCAACTCCTACCCTTTAGGCAGTGAATTCGTTTTTGAACATATGTACGCTACAGCATCTGGGGATCGCCGTGCATTAGACGATATTTTTCTGGATGCCATTAATCGTAGGCAAGTACCTTTCCCTAGTAATGAACAAATGATCTACGACGCAGGAGAAGATATTAAAGCAAAACTCAAAGCCATCATCTCTAGACATCGTTTCAATTAAGATCGTTAAAAAACATTCGCACCATTACTACAATACAACAAAGCTCATTGAATTCAATGAGCTTTGTTGTAGTAAGTAAACTTCATAATTACAAATAAATAAAAACTATTGACCTTGTTTTAAGAAAATAACACGCAGGATTCATAATAACCTGTAATTGGATTCTGTTCTAACATTTTCTTTCCTATTACCTCTGAGGTATAATATCCATATAACGTGTAATGACGTACAAAGATTAAATATTTATAAATATAGTACACCTGCTTATTTTCCACTTCATCCTCTGGAGTTTCTAAATAAGTAAATATATCAGCTTGTTTTTCCCTTGTTACGTTAAAATACGAAGAAATAAGTTTTAAAAAGTCGTCCTCAGTTCCTTTAGAAATTTCCTTCTGAAATACCTTTTCAAACTTGACCTGAAAATAGTTCTGACCCTTTATAAAAACTACCTGCTCTTCTAAGGTTAGCACATCCTTAACCACTTTATCTATAAAATCTGATAAGGAAAGATCAGTGGCTCCAATAGTAGAGGAAACGGGAAGGATTATATTACATATTTGGGAAATAATAAAGAGTTGACTTTTATTGAGATACTGTTCCCCAGTTGATTCTTTTTCATTTTTACAAGAGGCCATTAATTGTAGTAAAAAAGGAGTACTGACCACACCCCCTAAAACTAATGGCATTTTTTCAAGTACTTCTCTTCTATTCATCTTCAATTCCTTTTAATTGTTTTACCGCATGGTGGGCTGCCCGGGCGGTTAATGCCATATAGGTCAATGATGGATTCTGATAGGCTGAAGAGGTCATACAGGCACCATCAGTAACATAAACATTTGGAACACTGTGAATTTGATTATGCTTATTCAAAACTGATGTCTTAGGACTATGTCCCATTCGGGCAGTCCCCATCTCATGAATAGCATGTCCTGGAAAACACTCTTCTTCATAGGCTTCAATATTTTTGAACCCTGCCATTTCAAACATTTTAACCGCTTCTTGCTGCATATCCTTTCTCATCTCCTTTTCATTGTCCTTAAACTCACAATCAAATTCAACTGTAGGCAATCCCCAGGTGTCTAACTTCTCGTAATTTAAAGTCATTTTATTTTCATGATACGGTAAGCATTCCCCAAAGCCTGTCATCCCGATTCTCCATGGTCCTGGTTTAAACAGTTCTTCCTTTAATTCTTTACCAAAGCTAAGTTCAGGGATAGCCCTTTGCCAGTTTAATCGACTCGCACTCCCTTGAAAACCATACCCCCGCAAAAATTTATGTTCTCTTTTATGAGGATCTAAATTTCTGAATCTGGGAATATGAAAACTTGCAGGACGCATTCCTTTATAAAATTTGTCATCATACCCATCTACAATGGCCGTCGCACCTACTCTAAAATGATGATCCATTAAATTATGTCCTAATTCTCCACTATCATTTCCTAATCCATTTGGGAATCTGTCTGAAATTGAATTAAGTAAAATAGATGTAGTAGCCACGGTAGATGCACAGCAAAATATAACTTTTGCATGGAACACTATCTTTTCATGAGTTAAGGCATCTATTACCTCTACCCCAATGGCCTTTCCTTGCTTATCATCATATACGATTTTAGAAACTATCGAGTGAGGCCTCAGGGTCATATTCCCAGTTCGCTCAGCGGCTGGTAGCGTGGATGAATTACTGCTAAAATATGCGCCAAATGGACATCCTCGATTACAGCGATTTCGATACATACACTTCCCACGACCTTCAAATTGTTGATCTCCTGTAATATTTGCAAAACGACCAATTGTGAGTCGTCTATCAGGATAACTGGCCTGAATTTTATCCCTAAAGTCTGTTTCAACACAATTTAACTCCATAGGAGGTAAAAATTGTCCATCTGGCAAATGTGGTAAACCTAATGATTCTCCAAAAACCCCAATAAATTTTTCAACCTTATCATACCAGGGAGCTATATCTTTATATCGGATAGGCCAATCAACTGCTATATTATCAACTTTATTAGCTTCAAAATCTAAATCACTAAGTCTAAGACATTGTCGGCCCCAGGTTATAGATCTCCCACCTACATGGTAACCTCTAAACCAATCGAAACGCTTTTTTTCATTATAGGGATGTTTAAGATCATCCACAAACCAATGTTTAATGGCTGGGCTCGTTGCAAAACCTGTTCTTGCTTGTTTATATTGAGTCTTAACCTCCTGTTGAGATGGTAATCCCTGATAGTCAAAATCCCATAATTCCTTGTTCCAAGTTGGATAATCTTCCACGTGTTTAACATCTCTTCCACGTTCCAAAACCAACGTTTTTAATCCTTGCTCACATAATTCCTTTGCCGCCCATCCACCAGAAATCCCAGTGCCTATAACAATTGCATCAAACATGTATATTTTTTAATTTTCGAATACCAATTAAACTTGTATCGATATGGTTCTTAAAACCAGACTTACTGATTCCTTCCAAATTTATACAAGTTTTTATTGGTAATCCGTTAAAAATAAATATCTCTCGTAAATATTAAAACGATCGATATTCACCTGATAAAAATTCATTGGCTTTTTCCTCTCTAAATCGAGCATTTTCTGCATCCCAATGTAATGTTTCTCCTGGAAATCTCCCTGCAATGGTACCCAAGAGTATAGTTTCAGTCAAACGAGCTGCATAACTAAAAGGAGCCGAACATTGGCCTTGTCCCAAACAAGCATTTACAAATTCATGGTAATGTTTAGGACCTTCAGTCTTGTAGTTTCGAATAGGATCTCCTAAGTTATGTTTCTTACTTAACCTGGAAATTTCATGACTTATATCTACATATTTACCTTTCACGATCTTTCTTGGTAATTGCATAAAGTGAGGAAGTAATAGCCTTCCTTTCTCACCAATGAACATAGCCCCTTGTTCCGGCAATTCATTGAGTTCTGCTATTTTTGCATCTAATGACATCTTATCCTTAATAGTGTCCTTATCAATGCTACTTTTCTTTTTAGTATTGTTTACACCAACATTACCCGGAAGGATTAAGTCTTCATGCATTTCAGGCGCACCTTCACCATCATACCATACCCATTTTAAGGTATCTGCAGTATATTTTGTCCCAGGAAACTCATAAGTAACTGTATTCTTTTCTGGATACCCATATCCATTGGACTCACGACATTTGGCCAAAATTGTAGTAGGCACATCTAACTCAAGAGCATTATAGGGTGTGTCAAAAATATGAACCCCCATATCGCCTAGTGTTCCACATCCATAATCCATTTTTTTTCTCCAATTCCCAGGATGATATTCATCTTGTTTATATGGACGTTCAGCGGAAGTACCTAACCAAAGATTCCAATCTAAATGTGCAGGAACAGTATCCTCCCCTTCAGGCTTTTCACCATCATATCCCCAATTTTTAGGTGACCAGGCTCTTACAGTATGTACTTTACCTATAATTCCTGACTGGATAAGAAGTGTTGCTAACTTATAATCATAGAAAGAATGTACTTGAATCCCCATTTGTGTTACCAGTCCCTTTTCAGAAGCCATTTTATCCATTGCTCTTGACTCTGAAACATAATGACTTAATGGTTTTTGACAATATACTGGTTTGTTTAACTCCATAGCAAGCATAGAAGCAGGTGCATGTGTATGGTCAGGTGTAGACACTACAACGGCATCAATTCTATCTCCCATTTCACTAAACATCTCTCTATAATCAAAAAATATTCGTGCCTTTGGATGTTCCTTTCGGGCTGAAGCTAAAAATAATGCATCAACATCACATAAGGCTACTACTTCTACATTTGGATGGGAAGCAATGGCTTTCAAATCACTATAACCCATATTACCTACACCTATGTGAGCAGTCCTTAGTTTTTTATTAGCAGAAAAAGTTGCACCACTAACTAGAGATGGAACTAACATAATACCAAAAGCGCCTAAACCACTTTTCTTAATAAATTCTCTTTTATCCATAGTCATGGGATTAAAAAATTACAATCTTTTAATTTTAATATTTCGAAACCATATAGGGCTTGAATGATCTTGCAAGGCTATATATCCAGAGGAATACTTGCCGTAATCCGGACTATTTTTCCACTTATCAGAATTCTTTTTTTCATGCCAAGCGTCATCCCAAGGAACAAATGAAAGTATCAACTCTCCATTTAACCAATGCTCTACTCTTTGAGGGGTAAAAACAATTTTAGAACTATTCCATTCCCCAACCGGGTGCAATATCTTATTCGGACTTGGTGGGTGCATTGCATAATCAGCACCCGTCTGTTGTAAGGGTTTTAACTCTTCCGGTTTATCTACATATCCCAAACTAAGATTATACTTTGTCAGATTGTGAATTTTTGCATAGTTTAAATCATCAATAAGCTGATATTCGGGCGCAACAACATGAGGTCCATTATACCCCTCCTTCACATGATAAAAAATACCACTATTGCCCCCCTCAGGGATTTTCCATTCTAAGTATAGTTCAAAATTTTCAAACTCTTCTGCACCATACATAATATCTTTTCCTCCTTTATAGTCTTGTTCCAGTCCAAGCTGTGTATCAAATGTAAGTGCTCCTTGAGAAATAATCCATCCAGGAGGTAAAACATCCATATTATAGCCTCTCCATCCTTTTGTACTGGTACCATCAAAAAGAATAATCCATTCACTATCGACCTCCTTATTTTGAGTTTCTGATGTAGATTTCATACCCGATTTACAAGAAATTGCAACAAGCGCACTTGTCAGCAAAGCTGCCCAAACACTTGTGATTTGATATTTACTATTCATGAATTCTAAATTTCAATTATATAACTTATTTTATGTCTTGTAATAACCACAATGGTATACACTACAACATATTACCTAGTAGGTTTTAATAGCTTTTAAAAATACTAATATACTTTTAAAGTTGCTTTTACAGCCAAATGATCAGAGGCATAATTCTCTGGTAGCACACTGTGACTCATTTTTTTAATCTTATGATTCCCGTTGCGAAAGACTATATAATCAATAGTCTTATTTGGATTTGAGGCAGGTGAGGTATATGAGCAATTTACCCTGCAAGAAAATTGAAAGAAACCAGCTAAATAATTCATGGAATCTGCATCAGGTTTCGCATTAAAATCACCTGTCAAAATCACAGGGATATCACTTTGGCTTAAATTAGAACTCATAGTCTTTACCTGTTCCATGTTATTCGAAGCATTTGTGTAATCAAGATGTGTATTTGCAAATCGTATTTGTAAAGTATCATTAATTGTAACGGTAGCTACAGATAAAGTTCTTGGTTCAGATCCTGCAGGATTAGGTAGTGCTATAGTTTCAGTTTCTGATAACGGATACTTGGATAAAATGGCCGTTCCGTAAGCTCCCCCCTGATAATCAATTGATTTTGAAAAATAGTAATATGGATAATCAGCTCTTTCTGCTAATTCCTTTGTCATATCCAAGTCTTTACCAGAGCGCTCTGTAAACACATCAATCTCCTGAAGTCCAATAATAGCTGCTTCACTATTTTTTAAAACATTGGCAACAGCATCTAAGTCTATTACACCTGGCTTAGATGGTGGATTACAATGATGTACATTATAACTAAGCACTGTTAGTTCCATCCCTGATCCTTCTTCACTTACTTCAGGTTTATTGCCGACAATTTGCTCAGAACTGTCAACTTGACAACTAAACAAAGCCAGAATAACACCAAATATTACATTTTTAAAACACCACATACGTTTACTTCCTTTAAAAATATTTTTTTTCATCTTAAAATCATCAACCTATTTCATTAGTGAAATAGGTTGATTTATATATTACTATTAAACTATTCCCAACCGGGATTCTGTTCTAAATCTGGATTACGTTCCATCTGCGGTAACGGTATAGGCCAAAGGTAATGTCTACTTGCATCAAAAGTTCGTCCTGTATGAGCAATAACAAACCCATCAGCATCCGTTCTTAAATTCGCAGCTAACTCTGGGCGAGGAAGCCAGTTAACATTAACGCCTTTAACATCCTGACCCAGTACTTCTCCAATTTTCCATCTTTTTATATCAGAATAACGTTGGCCTTCTAATGCCAATTCTATTCGACGTTCTCGTCTAATCTCATTACGCACATTAAGACCATTGGTCTCTAATTCCTGAAGATCCATAGGTTTCATTCCTACACGTGATCTTAACAAATTTATTGTTTTATCAACATCGCTTTGAGTTAAAGTACCTTGTTCTAGTTTTGCTTCCGCATAGGTAAGTAAAACTTCTGCATATCTTAATAAATGAAAATCATTGTCATCCTTATTATAAGTAGGTACAGCCCCAAGGTCGCAATATTTAGTAAAATAATATCCAGTAAGTGTTACAGCACCTTTTTTATCGGATTGAAATTTAGGGGTATTAAATATTCCAGGAGTCGTATTGTTTAAACTACCATCATATCTTCCGCCCCAAGCAGCTCCTGGAGCTAGAATTGTTTGGGACATCCTTGGATCTCTATTTTTAAACACATCTTCGTACCCACTAACTTGATACAATGGGGACTTATCTATAGGTAAACCATCCACCATTAAATAATCATCAACCAAATGTTTGGTTGGATTCCAACGTATAAATTGATCCGGTACCTGTATTTCTCGACTCAAATTATGCATACTTACATCTGCCAAACAAAGTCTACCTATGATGGTTTCCTTGTTTAACCCTGCTGATAATTTTCCTTTATCCGTAAATAGTGTATAATAATTTCTATCAGGATTTCCGATGTCAAACAAGCTGTATACCCCCAAATCCATTACACGTCTTGCGGCATCCTCGGCAACATCAAATCGACCGTGATACAGTGCAATTCTTGCTTTTAGGGCCAAAGCGGCACCTCTACTCATACGACCTAAATTTTCACCTACAGGTATTTCCACAGGTAAATTGGCGGCAGCAACTTCTAAATCGGTCATTAAAAAATCGATTACTTCTTCTTTAGGAGTACGAGCAACCATTAATTCGTCAATCGTTAAGGTATGTGTTACCAGTGGAACATCACCCCAAAAATCAATCAAATAGCTATACATTAAGGCGCGAATCACCCTAACTTCTCCAGCCAAACGATCTGCCAATATTGGATTGACATCCGCCTTTTGATAATTTTCTAAAAAGGAATTTGCCTGTCTTACACCTCTATATTGGGAAATCCATTCAGAGTTAATTGTATTTTGATCAGGGCCATAGTTTCCACTACCAATTGCTTGATATTGTGTACTTGAGGGCCAAAGTGTATTGTCCCCCATATTTTCCATGTCTACTGTATTCTTTGACTTTATATTTCCATACAATGCATTGGCAGCAAGAATTAAATGTTCTTCTGTCTCCCAAAAGTTTGCATCTGTCAAAACATCCTTTGGTGGACGCTCAAGAAAATCATCACTACACGAAACGCATAATAAAGTTACGATTGATAGAATAAATATCTTTTTAACCATCATTTTTGATTTAGAATGTTGTTATTGTAAATTAACGTTTAGTCCCAGTACTACTGTTTTAAGTTGAGGATAAAACCCTCCTCCACTCACAGGAGATTCTGGATCATACCCACGGAAGAAATCTGAAATTGTAAATAGATTGTCAGCAGACACATAAGCCCTTAATTTATTTACTCTTAATTTTTTAGATAGTTCAACAGGAAGCGTGTATCCTATTTGTATGTTTTTCAATCGAACATAAGAAGCATCCTCCAGCCAAAAAGTTGACAATCTTTGGTTATATGTTTGTAAATAAGTAAACCTTGGATAACTAGCATCCGTATTTTCAAATGTCCAACGATCCAAATGGACATCTTGAGGCAAAGCACTATTATTTATAAATGCATGCCTCGCATTTCCTGTTAGTAGCCCTGATGCTTTTCCAACACCCTGTATAACAAAACTGAAATCCAATCCTTTGTAATTCATAGCCGCTGAAAACCCATAAGTGTACCTTGGAATATGACTTCCTATCACTTTTCTATCATTCATCAAATCCACCTCCCCATCGTTATTTAAATCTTTATAAATAAGATCTCCAGGCTGAACAGGGTCTCCTTGAATAATAGGGAAGTTAGGCGTATAAACTCCAGTAGATTCTTCATACGTAAAATCTGAAACCTGGGCAATACGATCGACAACTAAGCCATAGAAAGCATCTAAGGGTTGTCCCTCCATTCTAACTCTGTCCCCAATGGTAGGATCTGTTCCCCCAAGGTTAGTTACCTGATTTTTAACATCGGAGAGGTTAAAGTTTAGGCTATATCCAAAATCTCTCACTTGATCTTTCCATCCTAATTGAAGCTCCCAACCTTTGTTCTCCACAGCTCCTGCATTTTGATAAGGGTAAGCAGGCCCTCCAAATACATCAGGAATAGGAAGTCTTAACAATATATTCTCGGTCTTATTTACAAAATAATCACCTGAAAAATTTAACCTGTTATTGAAAAAAGCTAAGTCCAGTCCTAGGTTTGTTTTTTTAGCAGATTCCCAAGTTAACAACTTGTTTCCAACACTTGTCTGTCTATATCCAAAGGTAAGCTCATCTCCTATTGGCATTGTACTAACAGGCCCAAGTATATCCATATAGGCTAAATCAGTGATTCGATCATTTCCTTGAACTCCATAAGAGAAGCGTATCTTTCCAAAATTTAAAGGTCCTAGGTTACTTAAAAAGTTCTCCTTAGTAAATACCCAGCCTAACGAAGCCGCAGAGAAAAGATCCCACCGTACATCTCCTGAAAATCTGGAAGAACCATCATATCTAAAATCAACCTCGGCAAGATATTTATCCTCATAAGAATAGTTTGCGCGGCCAAAAACAGATCGTAAAGCATTCTCTGAATTACTACTACCATTTAACTGGTTTTCCGTCCCTAAATTAAGATTACCCGTTGTCGAAGACACTACATTTGTTCTAGAGGCACTCAAGTCATCCGAAATATTCTCTTCTTGAGAAGCACCTAATAATAATTTAATAGCATGACTATCAAAAAGGATCTTTTCATATTCCGCGGTCCCGATAAAAGTCTGATAGGTCCCTTTGTAACTACTAGTAGTTATTTTATTTGGAAACCCTGTCTGCCATAGTAAATCCCCTGTTTCAGCACTATAGTAATTTATGGTTTTAACAAACACATTTCTTCGAGAATTGTATTTAATCAAACCATATCGGGCCTTTAATTTTAAATTGTCTGAAATATGTAATACCGCTTCAATATTCCCAGTAATCTCTTCTGAAGTAAAATCATCAGTTCCTGCATCACTTGCTGTAGCCACAGGATTACTTGAACCACCAATGTATCCCCAGCCTCCTGCTGTATTTCTAACAGGTGCCAAAGGTGTCATAGATAATGCCATTGATAAAGGCCCCATACCTGCGGATGAACCAATTACATTTCGATCTACATATCCAATATTGGAATTGATATCTAATTTATCAAACACAGTCGTACTTAATTTTAGCCTTACATTGTGGCGTTTAGCGCTATAATTATCTCCAACGATCAACCCTCCTTCATCAAGAAAACCATAGGACATAAAGTAATTAGAGTTATCCTTTCCTCCGTTAAGGGTCACATTATGATTTTGTTGGGGTGCATTTTTCTTATAAACTTCATCAATCCAATTCGTATTGGAATAATTATTAATATCGGTTCCAGCTCTTGCTAATTCAATTTCGTCTTGCGAATAGGTAGGGTTTCTTCCAACATTAATTTGAGCTTCATTTTGTAACTCCATATATTCTGGAGATCCTAAAAGTTTAGGTAATGCGGTAGGTTTTTGAAAACCATAGTAATAATCGTACGTCAATGTTGGAGCTCCGGATTTCCCTCTTTTGGTAGTTACCAAAATAACACCATTGGCCCCTCTAACACCATATATTGATGAGGAGGCGGCATCCTTTAGAACAGATATACTTTCAATATCGCTTGGATTCAATATATTCAAATTACCTCCAGGCACGCCATCAATGACTACTAAGGGTGTGGCATTTCCCCAAGTACCAATACCTCTAATTCGAATAGTTCCCTGATTACTTCCGGGAGCTCCCATTGCACCCGTGACAGTAACTCCAGGTAATAATCCTTGTAATCCTGAACTTATATTAGTGATAGGACGACTTTCAAAATCTTTTTCATTTACCTGAGAAACAGCACCGGTAAGGTTTGCTTTCTTTTGCGTACTATAACCTACCACCATAACTTCATCAAGTTCATTTGAATCTAATGACATTACTATAGAAACATTGGCAGTTCCCTGAAGTGCAATTTGTTGAGAGATATACCCGATATAGGTCACTTCTATAATTGCGTTAGAACTACTCACCTGTAAACGGAAATTTCCATCGAAATCTGTAGAAGTACCATTGGTTGTACCTTTTTCCCTTACAGTAGCGCCAGGCAATGGGATATGTTGTTCATCTTTAATTTGTCCCTGTACCTGAAAGCCTTGATTATTACTTTTTACACTTTGTGATGATTTGACAAACACCTGTTTCCCAACAAATTGAAAATCAAGATGTAATTGCTTAGAAATAATATCCAAACAGGTTCCTAAATTTTGCTTCCCCTTAGAGATATTCACTTCCCTACTGGCTTTAATACTTTCATTATAAGCAAATGTAAATTGGGTTTGGGCCTCTATTTCATGTAGAATTTCTTCTAAATGTGTTTTTGAAATAGCCACCTGAATTTCACTAGGATCTATTTTTTGGCTTGCATAAGTAACGCCAGATAACAGAATTACTAGAGAAATAAAAAAATTACGTACTACAAAAATTCTCATAGATTATTTTGATTTATTATACAATTAAAAGAGTACTCCTTTTTGGCACTCCTCCTTTTGCCGTTGGTTGTTTCAATTTATTTTATAATCAATTCCTGTCTTTCTATATTTAATTCATAGGTAAAAGGGGTTATATGGGTTAAACTATTTAACAGGTCAAAAACACTGATATCTTCAGTAAACTTGGCACTAATCCGTAATCCTAGCTGACCTTTATCTATATTTTCTATACGGATGGTTTGACCAAATCGTTTGGAAACAATTTCAAGCACCTGATGCATTGGCATATTATTAAATAGCAATGCTCCTTGACTCCAGTAGCCTGATCGAGGAAATTCTTCTATTGATTTAACAGAGGATTGACCGGTAATTTTTAAAACATTATTTACTTTAAGGTCATAGGCTTCTAAAGCAGTGGTTGTAACGGTCACACTCCCTTCTTTTATGGCAACTTCCTGTTTTGTCTTTTTGGAATTAACAGTGAATTGAGTACCGGTCACTTCCAATTCATTACCTTCAAATCTGACTTTAAAAGGATGATTCTGATCCTTTTTAACCATAAAAAAGGCTTCTCCTTCTAGAATAACATCTCTAGTTTCATTAAAGTGATTGGCAAATTGTAATTTGGAAGATTTGTTTAGCCACACTTGGGTACTATCAGGCAAAATATAGTATTTGACCTCTGGCCCAGATGTTACCTCATTATACAATGTATTGGAATGAGATACGTACTGTCTATAAAGATGAACCCCTAAAAGGAGAACCAATATGGCTGCAATTTTTGACCAATAAAAACTTGGTTTTGATATCTTACGGTTTATAACACCAATGATAGATGACTTTAATTCCTCCTTATGCTGATCATTAGTAAATATCTGATTAGCATTTTTCTTTTTTAGTTGATTTTCAAAAAAGCGAATATGCTCCTTATCGGAAGCCGTTGCTTTCCCTTCTTGGTATTTTTTTAGTAATGTTTTAAAATGTGCTTCTTTCATAAGTAATAGTCATACCATTACATACCATGAAATTGGAGGACTCACATACTTAAAAACTCATTTAATGTTTTGATAACAACATGGGGGATTTGGCAACCTTCAATTAAAGTAGATATAACATACATACCACAGAAGCAAACTCATGTGCCTTCAGATCGGTACGTATTCTTTTTAAGGCAATCGATAACTGATTTTCTACGCTACGCTTAGAAATATTAAGTTTTGAAGCTATTTCGTCATTGGTGTAACCCTCTAGTCTACTCATTTTAAAGATGGATCGACATTGAGAAGGTAATTTATTCATTGAATCTGTTAATGCATTATGTAGTAGGGTAACACTGCCCTGTTCTTCTTCAATGGTAAATTCTTCCTGAGGTAAAAGTTCGAGAACTTCCAATTGGACGGGTACAAATTTGTGATCCCTTAAATAATTAAATGCCTTATATTTTGCAGCTTTAAACAAATGCGCTCTAATATTATCGGTTTGAATTAAGGCACGTCGATTCCAATAATCTATCCATATTTCTTGAATAATATCTTTGGAAGCAGGTTCATCCATTATAATACTTTGAGTATGCCTGTATAAAGGCTCCCAAAGCTTATCAAATAATATATTAAAGGCTTTTTGATTACCTTCCTTTACTTGTAATGCTAAAAGGTGTATATCTTGATATTTGGATTCCGCCTGCATAGGGGCAAATTTAGCCCTAGCTTAAAAAGTAGGTATTAACCTAATGTAAATTAAAAATCAAGAATAGTAAATTCAATTTTAATGGTACATATATAATTTGATCGCCATTTGGACTCAGGACACACCACTATTAAACACTAAAAACGAACACTTTATACTAAAAGCAAAACCATTTACTATAAAATTAACCTTTGTATTTATCATGGAACCCTATTCCCATAAAAATCTGCTGTTTATACTTTTCGATTCTTGCAATTCTTGTCTGAGTTTGCTTAGGCTGTGAAAAATAAATAATATAACCTCTTTGTCTACCCTGGGTTAAAGCTTCAAAGGCCTTTTTAAAAGAAGGATCATCTTCAAAAGCTTTTAAAAGCTCCATAGGGATGGGTTCCGGATTCTTTACAAATAAGACCTTTTTACCACTTTCCTCTATGGCTATTGCTTCCAAAATATAGGACTTCAGAACTTCTTTTAATTTCATTATGTCGTCTACATTGATAAACTTTACTATCCTAGACGATTGCATGCTTTTACCCTGTTTCTGTAAAATTTTATGTTTATCAGTTAGTAACACACCTTTATAAAAACCAATATTAGCTGAATCCTTAAGAGCATTAACTGTGACAATGTTTTTCCCTTTATGTGTATACACCGGAACTCCCCACTTTATTTCTTCGACAAGACCTGTTTCTAATACCAGTTGTCTAAGAAATTCCAATTCTTCTCTCCAACTCCTAACCTTACATTGTGGTGTGCCACCATATTTACAGCGCATACAGCCGTCAATTAAATAAGTATCTACTTGAGGATTTAGTTCAATTTTCATGATCAGCTTGAAGTGTTTTTCATTTGAATTGTCTAAAATAGAGAAATAATGTGATAATTTATACCTATAAAGTATCTCAAAGCCTCTTAGTCATCTCCGGTCAAATAAGTTTTATAAATTATGTGAAACGCTAACAATCAAAATAATATACATTTAAGGAATACGTTTCTTTAAGGGTTTTTACTATATTTCAAAAAAATTAAAGAAATTAAAGTAGCACGACTCAAGAAGATATATACAACCCAACCAAAATAACCAAGATCCTAATGCAAGAGTTATTATTTGATTTTATATCCAACTATGTTTCTTTGTCCGAAGAGGAAAAGAACGCAATAATTTCTTTGAACATATTTCATTCCAAACCAAAAGGATCAATTCTATTGAAAGAAGGTCAAAAATCGCAAGATGGCTACTTTGTATTAAAGGGATGTATTAGGACGTATTATGTAGTGGATGGTGAAGAAAAAACAACAGCCTTCTACACAGAAATGGAAGGTATTACCCCAAATTGTGTTTTAAGCAAGACGCCTTCTGAATATTTTATATCATGCCTTGAAGATTCTATAATTTGTGTTTCAAGGCCTGACATGGAAATTGAAATGTTTACCAAATTTCCAATGTTTGAATCCTTATGTAGAATTCTATCAGAAGAGCAATTGGCAAAAGAGAAAATCAATTTTGACGAGTTTAAAACTTCCTCCCCAGAACAGCGATATCTAAACCTATTACAAAAAAGACCAGATCTTGTTCAACGTGTTCCCCAGCATCAGTTGGCAAGTTACTTAGGAATAAAACCACAATCTTTAAGTAGAATAAGAACAAGAGTACTTCTAAAAACAAAAAGCTAAAACATCTTTCTTAACTTAAGTGAATTAAATTTAAGTTATCTCCAAATTACATTTGCAGTATCACTAATTTATTAAACTGGGATTTGCAAAAGAAAATGGCATTACTATCAAATACTATTGGATCAACCTATTTATTTCCACTCAAAAGGTACGATAACAAACTAGGTATTGGCCAGAAAATAGCCTTGATTTTATGCAACCAATAATAGACTTTCTCGTCATAGAAAAGGACAATACTCAAAACTAACGACAAAGTTGTACTAGTGCCCTTAAGATTAAAATACAGAAACCCTTTGTGAATTTAACTATTAAGTTTCTTATAAAACGAATATCCTAAGATCAAAATGACTAAAGTAGACCAAATCATCGAATGCGAAAAAAGGCTGTTACAAGCCATACAATATGCCGATATTCACACACTCCAAGCATTACTTCACGACAGTTTAGTTTTTAATATCCCTACAGGAATCACCATTACAAAACAAATTGATATTGAAAATTATAGGGATGGATTAATGAAGGTTTATCACATTGAAATTCGCAACCAAGAAATACATATCATTGATGACATCGCAACTGTTGTAGCTACCATTCAATTAAAAGCAAACTATATAGACCAACTAATTAATGGAGATTTTAGATTCCTGAGAGTATGGAAGCTCAATGATACGGGATGGAAGGTAATTGCGGGAAGCAGTATTGAAATTCAATAAAAGCATGGAGACAACAATGAGAGCAGTTATCTGTACAAAATACGGACCACCTGAAGTATTACAAATCAAAGAAGTGTCAAAACCAACACCAAAAGCTCATCAGGTCCTTATAAAGATAATGGCTACCGCAGTAAATTCGGGTGATGTCAGGATTAGAAAACTAGATGCCAATGGCCTAATGAAAATGATAATGCAACTTATACTTGGTTTTTCTAGTCCACGGAAATCAATACTAGGAACAGTGTATTCAGGCGTCGTTGAGTCTATAGGAAATAAGGTCACCCATTTTAAGATAGGTGACGATGTATTTGGAATGACTGGGCTAAATTTTGGAACCTATTCTGAATATATTACAGTTCATCAAAAAAGTAACATCGTTCAAATGCCGAGAAACGCTACTTATCAAGAAGCTGCAGCTATTATTTTTGGAGGTCAAACAGCCATTCATTTTTTAAATAAAGCAAAAATTTCCACCAAGAAACAACCCGAAGTTTTAATTATTGGAGGAACAGGATCTGTGGGGTCCGCAGCTATCCAAATAGCAAAATATTATAAGGTATCACTTACCTCCGTATGCAGTTCTGAAGGAGAGGACCTTGTTCGAAGTCTAGGTGTCACCAACAGAATTCTGTATGATAAAGAAGACTTTACTAAGCATACCCAAAAGTATGATATCATATTTGATGCTGTTGGTAAATACCATAGAAAGATGTGTAAAAGGCTTTTAAACAAAAATGGGGTATACCTAAGTGTAAAAGTTGGATATGCCTCAGAAACAAAATATCAATTAGAGTTACTAAAAGAGTTATTTGAGAAAGGAGAATATAAAGCCTTAATTGACAAAACCTTCCGAATGGAAGAGGTTGTTGAGGCTCATAGATATGTTGAAACTGGAAGAAAAAAGGGAAATGTGATACTTAAAATCAGGTAATTAAACCCCATCTATTGTTTACATTTCTTTTAAGACAATCACCTAAAATTCACATCAAATCACACCTAATAATTTACTATATGATACAAAGCAATCAACTTTCTAAGCCCATGCCCTTGTCAAAAACCTTTGGTGTACTCATTGGGTTCCCAATAATGGCCACGCTTCTTTCTTTATTATTATTAAATCAAAATGTATTCACAAATTTCGGGCTAGATTTCTTTAACACCTTTTGGATATTAATCATTATTTGGTACCTGGTTCAAATTTATATCGTTTCTAAAATTCTTATTTCAAGTGGATGGAAATGGTCAGATATTGGATTTACTCTTACTAAAAGGAAGACCTTTTATTTTATTGGAGGATACTTACTTATTGCTTTTGCCTTACTTGTTTTTATAGAATTAACACTCGCAAATTCCATCATAGATATAGAAAAATTAAATTCAATCTCTTCCCTAACACCTAAAACAACTGCCTCACGTGTTATATTCATACTAATGGGATTAGTGGCAGGCCTGGCAGAAGAAATCGTCTATAGAGGGTTTGCGATCAAAGCCTTAGAAAGTAACACCATAAATAGATGGATTGCTATTGTCATGGCATCCATTCCATTCATTTTTCAGCATGGCTTAAAGTCTATTGATCAATTTTGGTGGTTTTTAACCTGGGGGCTCGTATTTGGAATTCTATTCGTACTACTTAAAAAGTTAACTTTAATTATCATTATTCATTGGCTCGTTATATTATCGGCTATGCTAGCAATTTTACAAGTAGTACAATAATTAAGAGTATATAACCTCATTGTGAGTTCTAATCAATCTATCTTCATGAAGCACTTCATTATCAGTATTTTGACCATTACATCTTTAACAGTCAATGCGCAATCGATCCTTATGCCTTCCAAAAATTCTTTTGAAAAAAAATGGATTAAAAGCACAAGCTATCAAATGAAATGGTATACAGTTAATGACTCGGCCAAACATGAAATTGGAATAGTTACAACCCAAATAGTTAAAGCCAATAAACAGCTGATAGTGGTGACTCAGGTCAATATGAAAAATATGAACACTCCATGGACAGATTCAACCGTTGCAAACTTAAAGACTCTAAAACCAATCAGACATACGTCCCATAATTTCCAAAGGGATATTATATTGAATTTTGGAAAGACTATTACTGGGTATTATAATGACAAAACCAACCATAATAGAACAATAGTGAATGACAAACCAAAAAATGGTTATTTTGATAGTAATCTTTACCCATTTTTAGTATGTTGGCTACCTCTTGAAAATGATTACAAACAGAATATTTCTATTTATGATTTTAATCCTTCAAGAGGCAATGGAATAATCAAGGCTTCTATAAAGAATGTTTCAAGTGGTTCGTATCAAACAGAGAAAAACGGCATAAGAAATGTATGGGTGGTATGGGTTTCTAATGAAATTGTACAGAATAAAAATAGTTCAAGTACCTATTTTATAGATAAAGAAAACAGAAACCTATGGAAGCAAGAAATTGAGGTCAATGGCCGTAAAATGATGATGAAATTAGTTGAATAGCAATGTGACACTATCTCTCAAAGTAAATAAAATAAAGTATTTGCGGTTTGATCTTCCCAAATATTTATTGGTCATAACTTAGTCTGACTGTTGCCTTAAAATAATTTTAAAACTGATTATTGAAAAATTTATTTGACTTTATCCATTTTTAATTTAGGCAAAACAATCTGGTACTCCTTGTCATCATTTTTATCATACCAATATAAAATGTATTCGGCGTTAGCTTCTTTTATATCATACCCCTTTTTTTGCATTGGTTCAAAATGCTCTGAAATGAACCTCCTTGAAAACAGAAACAGGCATTCATTTGATTTCACCCCCAATCCAAGGACCTCATTACCATTACTATACCTATTACTCTTTTCAAGATTATCGCCAGTTTTAATTGTCTTTAAAATTGATTGTGATTTATGATATTTAAAATTACTTAGATTTATATCTTTATGACTCAAAATTATCTCATACTCCATGGGCTCACTCAACTCTCCGGAGTAGATGCTTTTCATGATTTTCTTTGATTCAAATTGATCATAAAAACTACTATTAGTATGAATATGTAAGGTTTTCTTAGCCCTTGTACTGGCCACATATAACAATCTTCTCGATTCATCTGTCGAATAATCATAATTTTCTAATAACATAAGTACATGGTCATATTCTTTACCTTTTGACTTGTGCATAGTTGATACCACAATGCTTTCAGAATCCGGTTTAATAGCATCTTCCATATTAATTTCTCTACAAAAATCTCTCCATTCCATTAAAAGCTTTTTATCAGGATATGATAAATCAAATTTTTTAATCAATGCCAAGCAGGTGTCAAAATGGATACTTTGTCTAAAATTATTTCTGAACCATTCAAATACCAATTCCCATGATGCTTCTAGAATAATTCCTGATTCACCAACCTCACTTCTTAATTTTTGATCAAAGCACCTAATTTCATACAAATCAGAAATTCGAAACCCATCAAAACCTGCCATCAACTTCACCTTATACCCCACCGATTTTAACATTGAACTAACTTGTAAAGCCTGAATATTTGTTCGGGCTAGTACTGCTTTGGTCCCTGATAAAAGATTACTTTTCACATATTCAACTAATGGTTTCTCTAAATTTCTTCCATTATATTTAATAATATGGACACTTCCTTCCCCTTTATTTTGACCAGCAATTAACCTTTGAGTTTTCAACCTATTAGTAAGATATTTTAGCACATAATTATTAAATTCTACAATTTCAGAATAACTCCTATAGTTTTTAGGCAGGGTATACAAGGTAGCACCATATTTACTTCTGAACTTACTCATAAAAGCATTTGAAGAGCCTCTAAATTCATATATGTTCTGATCATCATCTCCAACTGCAATAACTCTTGGATTATCAGCTTTTTCTATAATCAACTCAATTAATTCCCATTCTTCTTGATTAATATCCTGAAACTCATCAAACATTAAAATACTTTTATTTTCAATGGATGAAATGTCGATTTCTCCATCTTTAATTGCCTTTATACAATCCTGAATTATATTTTGAGATTTAATAAGATCCCCTAATTGGCCTAACAATTGGAAACAAAAACCATGGAAAGTGGTAATCTTTATAAGCCCTGAGTATTCTGGTACCAGATCCCTAACCCGATACTTAAACTCCAAAGAAGCCGCCTTTGAAAAAGTAAGCATCATAAATTGTTCAGGCTTTATATCTTCAATTAAAAGTAAGCTCGCTATTTTGTGAACCAACACTTTTGTTTTACCACTGCCAGGACCCGCATAGACTAAGATGTTATCTGATTTATTATCTTCTATCACATTTGTCTGTTCTGTATCTAAATCTCCAATTATCTCCATAAAACGTTTAGGGGTAATTGATCGTTGAATTTCTCTTTTCTTCCTTGGAAAATACCTTGCTAAAAACTCGTCATAATCCAGGGTGAAGTAGTCATTAACGTATGTAAGTGCAGACTCATAATTTTGAACACATTTCTTAGCATATTCTCCAACGATATGAATTGACTCAGTTCTATGGAGGTAAAACTCTTTTAGTTTACTATAGTTCTCAGCAGTGAACACCCTTCTATTTTTATCGACATCTAAAATATTAAACTTATTATACGTTATCATAAAGCCTCCTTCCAAACTAATTGCCTTAATATCATTAAGGTACAACAAGCAGGTTTCATATTTCTTAGTATTTTCTTCAATTAAACTCCCCATTAATTGGTTAGAATTTTTTAATTCAAGTAATGAAAAAGAAACAGGAACTTCATCTTTTTTATCTTGATGCTCTTTACTACGTATGGCTAAATTTTCCAAAAATTGAAATGTACTCAGTGTTAAATTATGTCGCCATTTAAAATCTTCTAGTAGTTCTTCATATTTAAGAAACTCTATCTCATAAATATCCTTTTCCCTATCTTTCCTGCCTTTCTTAACAAACCTTCTTTTATCCCAATAAGATAAAAGAGTTCTTATATACTCCACACCAGACTCAACTACACCACAATCAATTAACCTTTGATTCAGTTCTCTTAAAGGAATAACTAGTTTTTTTGAACTAATATTGTTAAGTATTCCTCTCTCTACTTTGATAAAAGACTCTAATATTTTGCGTGATCCATTTTTAGATTGAACCAGATTTAAAAATGCCGTTAAATCTTTAGCATCTCCTAAAATCGAATGATCTCTAAGCATGCGAATCACATCCTGTATTCTTTTTGAGTTCAATGTAGTTATATCAGACAGATAATCTACCCTAGTTTCTCCATCGGTAATAATCCTTTTCAAAACGACAGCACAATCCTTTTTGTCCTGATCACTAATCTTTTGACTATTTAGAAGAATTTCTTGTCCAGTTCCAAAACTCTTGACCAAAAGGCTATCAGCGAATACTCTAGGCGTATTCAAAGACCTTACTAAAAAACCTTGATCTTCCAATGCAGAGATGGCTGTTTTTACTTTTGTCTCTAAATCCAACATCTCCGCATCCCACCCTGAATTCTTAGCAATCTCTAAAGCAGATTGACTAATTTTATCTCTAAACTTTGCTTGACCCTTTATAGCTCTCCATATATCTTTAATCTCCTTATGATTAAGTTTTGATTGCTGTAACAGGCTAAAATGTCTATTTAAATCTTCTTCACTATAAAGTATATAACATTTCCCATTAATTCTTTCATCTCTACCAGCTCTACCAGCTTCCTGAACATAATTTTCCAGTGAATCTGAAATATTATAGTGTATCACAGTTTTAACATTGTCCTTATCTACTCCCATTCCAAAAGCAGAAGTAGCAACAATAATTTCATACTGCTCAGTCATAAATGCATCCATGTTAGTTTTCTTAGTTTCTTTGTCTAACTTCCCATGAAAATAAGTAGCATTAAAACCAGCTTCTTTTACCAATGAACAAACCTCCTCCACACGCTTGGTTCGGGATGCATATATAATTGTTGGTTTTTCGCAATCTTTGAGGATTCCCAATAAATAGCTCATTTTTCTTGTCGGGTCTTCTACATTGACCACCTCATAAGAAAGGTTTGTCCTACCCTTATTAGTTATAAACTCATCCAGCTCCAATCCCAAACGATCTTCAAAATAGAATTTAATATCCTTAATCACCTGCCGTTTTGCTGTAGCCGTAAAACAAGATACAGGTATTCGAGGAGTATTCTTTTCCTTCTCTACTTTTTTTATAAAGTCAGCAATAAACAGATAATCAACCCTAAAATCTTGACCCCAACTAGAAAAGCAGTGTGCTTCATCAATTACAATTCGACCGATTGTACGTGTTAGTATCAAATTAAATATAGAGGGGGATCTTAAAGATTCAGGAGATAAATACAATAAATCTACTCTCCCATCTGATACCATTTCAAATGCTTCTTGACGTTCAAGAGGTGACAGCAATCCATTTATAGCCACTGCTTTTGTTATACCAAACCGATCTCTGAGATTATCCACCTGATCTTTCATAAGAGAGATAAGTGGAGAAATAACGATTGTCAGATGTTTTGTAGACGCACCCCTCATAAGTGCCGGTAATTGAAAGGTAAGCGATTTGCCACCTCCTGTAGGAAAGACTGCAACGAACGATTTCTTTTGCAAACTAGCCATCACCGCTTCCTCTTGTAAACTAATAGTTCGTCCATCTTCAAATTTTCTAAAATTTGAGTAGCTGAAGTATTCAAAAAGAGCCTTTCTTGGGTTTAACTTGTTTGAACAGTATTGACACTCAATACGATTACATGACTCAAATCGTATCTCATTAAGTATTTTTTCAGATTCAGGATATTCATATTTTACCCATGGAGGTAGAACTGCATCATTATCTCCAAGTTTTAATAAAGTAAAAACATAGGCAAGTCCAATAGGAAATTGCTTTACATAATAATCTAAGTTTACTGTTGAGCATATAAGCTCTCCAATTAATTTTCCAACATGAACATCTAAAAATTTTGATTCATCAAATTGAGCCAGTTCAAAAAGTGTATTAAAACTAGGATTATCCCTGAGTAAACTATAGTAAACACTCTGTTCTTCAGCACTTAACTCATTAAATCTATTTAATTCTTTAACTAAATAATTTTCAGTTAATTTACAGTCAGAAAGAGGATTATTAACTTCTGATTCGTTTACTATTCGATACCCCTTTATAAGCTTATGATTTGGTCTTTTTACAAATAAAATCGGTGACCACAACAAGGTATCTAAAACCTTCTTACCTTCAAATAATGCATCTCCAAACTTATCTTTTAAAATAGGGATATCATGTTTGATAATATTATGACCACATATATACTTAGCCTCGCTAATCCATTGTGCTAACTTAACACCATTTCGTTCATGAAGTTCTTGTCCCTGAAAAGTTGCTCCATAATCGATTTTATTAGTTTTAGGATTGACTTCAATGTCCAAAAACAAGATATTATGCATTATAGTTTAGTTTCACCATTACCTAGCTAAATTCAGTTTGAGCACCTCTTTAGCGGTATTCCTCATGACTATATAGGAATATTTACTTCTAGGATATGTAAGTTAATGCCTATAAAATTAAAAAAATAATACAAATGGAAGATAACCTATAGCTTAATAAACTTTTTGTAAATTAATTAAATTAGTAATATAACAGAAAAATCATACATACATCTTTACATGAAATCCATTATTAGGTTTAGAGTCAAAACTTACTGTCCCATTTATAGTTTTCACTCGGTATTCAACATTTACCAGCCCTCCTTTTTTATCTAAGTTACACCCTTTACCATTATCAGAATACACTATAAAAATACTCCCAGCTTCATGATGAAATTTCAAAATTACAAATGTCGCATCACTGTGCTTTTTCATATTTACCATAAGCTCTTGAAGAACTCTATAGATTGTTGTTTTTTTAACTTCGGATAATTGACTCCAATTAATATTATTAATGTTAGTTGTTAATATGGTGACCTTTTCATTCATGAAGCTTAAAAGCATATCATTTAGTTGTTCCTTAAAATCTCCCTTGAAATCAATCACACCATTTTCCCTAGAAATGTCTCTCGTCTTATTATAAATACTTTCCAGACTATCCAATACATTGTAGTTATTGGATTGTATTTTAGACATCACATAATAGATATCATTTGCGATCTCGTCATGAATTTTTTTTGAAATTCTTGCCTCTGTTTTATATATTCCAGCTAGTTTTTCATTTTTATACTTCGACCTAAGTACTAGTACAATTAAAACTGAAGAAAACACAATTAAAATTACGATTACTAGTAGCCTTTCTCTTTTTAACTCACTCTCTTTGAATAATCTTTCGTTTTCAGAAAATTGATATCTATAGTAGGCAAAATTATCTCTAGCCTTTTGGTTAGCACTTTCTAAACTATCCTTTAAACTGACAAACTCAATTACTTCTGGAGAATCATTTAATTCCATCAAATTGGACAATGCGCTTTCTAAATAAATACTATTATTACTTAACCGTGCCAATTCAAGTCCTTTATTAGCATAATCTAAGGCCATCTTTTTTTGATTCCTTTTTTTATAGTATTCAATTAAATGATGGTAACTGGTTAATATACCCGAGGTATAATTTAAATCTTCCTTGATCTGTTTTGCCCTTTCCAAATTCTCTAAAGCATCGGGTAAATCAAGAATTGATTTAACATTACCCAAATTACTCAATATCCTTGCACTAGTTAAACTATCTAGATTACTAGCTAAATCAGCATTCGATTTTAGATTAGAAATAACCTCATAATAATAGTGAAAACTATCCGCCTTTAGTTGAGCAGAAATAAAATTGACTTGCAGTGAACAAAGAACAAAATTTAACACAAAAAAGAGGAATGAAACTTAATGTTTTTTCATTCCTCTGAAATAGTAACAATATTATTTCTTAATGACATTAATCACCAGATCCAGTTGTGGTTTTAGGTGGTGGAGGTGGAGGTGGAGGTGGTAAAATTTCACCATCTTCATCACAACATTCTGCAATTTCAGTTTGAATGACATCTTCATCACCTAAAGAGGGTTGTGTGCATGAGAAAAACACTGAATTGACAAAAATCGCAAACAATACTATGTATGATTTCTTCATTTTATTCAATTTTAAATTAGTTTGAAGTTAAATATCCATTAGTTACTATGATATAAAAATACATATAACCATCACAAAGTTAATAATAATCTTACTTATAAAAGTAAGATTATATTGTTCATATAAAAATAATGAAAAAAACTTCGGCTCAATCTCAAAAGTTGTGTGTGACTTTAACTTAAGAGTGTAATCTTTGTAAAAAAATTGATCGACATTGGAATTATCATTAGACCTATTAAAGTTTATTTTACCAGAAGTATTACTTACTCACTTTGACCTGGTTTCTCATAAGACAGAGGATGGTACACTTCATTTATATTTTGAAGAAAAGAAAGACACCCCTAAAGAAGAAAAACATCGTATTTTAATAGCTCATGGTTTTCATAAAGAGATAGTAATTCAAGACTTTCCATTGCGAGGTAAGACAGTCTTTCTCCATATCAAGCGTCGTCGTTGGCTTGACAAGAGCACTAATGAAATAGTACAAAGAGATTGGGATCTGGTAGCACAGGGAACGCGGATGACCGTCGAGTTCGCTGCTTTTTTAAAAGTACTTGGTCAATACTAAGGCCTCGGACTGCCACACTATAGGCTATTTCTATGGGGTTAACGGGAAGAAACTCCAGCGCCAATACAAGGATTATCTAAGTGATTTTAAAGATTGGAAGCAAAAGAAACATGCTAAAGAATGGCTCCTATTCCCTGAAAACATCGGGTCATATCTTTCCATTGATGAAACGGCACTCTCCAAGGGAGAACTCTATACGATTATCACTAACAAAAAAGGCAAAAGGCAAGAAGGGAGCTATAGTGGGTATATTCTCAGGGACTAAGGTAGAACCTATAATAGAACAACTTCTGAAGATATCGGCTAAGGAAAGAAGCAAGGTCAGGGAAGTCACTCTAGATATGGCCAACTCCATGAAGATCATTGTTAAAAAATGCTTCCCTAAAGCAATACAGGTCACCGATCGCTTCCATGTACAGAAATTGGCACTGGAAGCCCTTCAGGACATCCGGATCAAACACAGATGGGAGGCAATAGACTTAGAAAATGAACTCATAAAACAAGCTAGGGCAAAGAACAAATCATTTGTTCCAGAAGAATTCAACAATGGGGATACTAGAAAGCAATTATTAGCTAGAAGTAGGTATCTACTATACAAAGATCCAAATAATTGGACGGAGAATCAACACGAAAGAAGTAAGATATTGTTCAATCAATATCCTGATATAAAAATAGCCTTTAATCTTATTCAAGGACATAGAAACATATTCAATACAGCAACCTCTGTCGAGACCGCATATACTAAAATGGCGCATTGGCACAAAGATGTAGAAAATACAGGTTTTAGGGCATTCAATACCATTGCAAACACCATAACAGCTAATTACAGATCCATCCTGAATTATTTTATAAACAGAAGCACAAACGCTTCCGCTAAATCATTCAATGCTAAAATAAAAGCTTTTAGAAGTCAATTCAGAGTGGTTAGAAACATAGAATTCTTCCTATATAGATTGACCAAAATATTTGCGTAAACACAACATTTAGTCTTGATCCGCTTTCACTACCTAGTTAGTTACCATGCACGGCACACAACAAAAAAGCTCCACCATTTCTAGTGAAGCTTTCCGTGATCGCGAGAGGATTCGAACCTCTGACCGTCTGCTTAGAAGGCAGATGCTCTATCCAGCTGAGCTACGCGACCTTCCATAAGGACATTATTACAATTTTTGTAACAATCATTATATCTAAAATATCAAATGAAATGTTTTTAATTTCAAAACAAACTCAAACTGATATAGAACTTACATTCTGCAATGCTTTACTTTAAAAGCGGTGCAAATATAATGAGCTTTTTTATTAATACAATAAAATAAAAACTTTTTTTATCGCATTTTAAGCAATTAACTGATACACAAACGGTACACATCTACTAATTAAAAAATAAGTGCCTTTAGAAATGTCAGTACTTTCTATTATTGAGAATATCGCACTTCTTATCTTCCTTAAATTAGCTCTCAAACAGCAAGAATACTATCATTCAAACTACATTAATCCTGAAAACAACCTCATAACACGTTCAAAAAAACGAATATGGTACGGTCTATTATTCCAGTCCTCCAAATTCAATTTAACAGCATCTTCTATATCCCTATAAAAAGTTGCACGTAATTCATTTGCAAATGTCTTATCATAAACAAATGCATTAATTTCAAAATTCAGATTAAAACTACGCTCATCCAGGTTAGTTGTTCCAACAGTAGAGACAAAACTATCACACACCATTGTTTTGGCATGTACAAATCCTTTCTGATAGGTGTAAATTTCTACTCCAAGTGATAATAGTTCCTGGTAATAAGAACTAGATGTGGTATTCACTAAAATAGAATCAGATACTCCGGGAACAAGTAATTTTATATCAACTCCACTTAAGCGAGCAATTTTTATTGCATTTAAAAAAGAAGTCTCAGGCACAAAATAAGGAGTAGTAATTAGTACCTCACTTTTAGACAGCAATATAGCCTGAGTCATTGCGTACATTATATTTGGAAAATCAGAGTCGGGACCACTACTTATTATTTGAGCAACTTGTTTATGGCTATCGTCAAAAGTATATTCAATTGGAAATAATTCTTTAGTAACCTGTAAATTCTGTTTAGCACAGAAGTTCCAATCTGATAAGAATACACGCTGTAGTGATAATACCGATGAGCCAGTAAGCTTAATATGTGTATCACGCCAATACAAGTTATAGCTATTTGGATTACAGTATTTATCTGATACATTAATCCCTCCAACATAACCAATTATACCATCTATAATAATGATTTTTCTATGATTACGATGATTCATTCTATTGGCAAAAAATAATAGCTTTATTTTATAGAAGGGAAATGCCTCTACCCCATGCTCCCGTAAATCATCTATAAAGGATTTTCGAATGGATTTGCTTCCAAAATCATCATAAATAAAACGAACCTTAACCCCTTCTTGAGCTTTTTGTTTTAAAAGTTCACCTATACTATTTCCGATGGTATCATCTTCAAAAATATAATATTCAATATGAATAAATTTTGTAGCATGGCGTATAGCTTCAATAACATCTGGAAACTTTATCTCACCATTAATTAAAAGATCAACCTTATTATTTACAGTAATAATCGTATCCGGTTTATTAAACTGAGCTAGACTAATAAAACAACCCAAGGCCCCTTTAACACTATTTACCACGGCCTCAGAATATGCTTTGAACTGGCTTTCAAGTTCAGGGAAAGCTGCTCTATCTACGGCTAGCTTTTTACTATATAATTTATGTACTCTATAATTCCGGCCAATGGAAAAATAAACAAACAAGCCTACTACAGGGAATAAAAAAATCAACAGTAAATAGGCCAGTGCCTTGCTAGTTGAGTTCGTATTAACAACAATAATAACAGCTGTTATAAATGTAGCCAGATAAAGTAAAATAATTGCAGTCGTCATACTTTATCAATTTTGGGTGTATAGAGAAATACCATTGACATGAAATCTTAACTTTCCACAAAGGAAGTTATAAAAATATCATTTTTATCTTGATTTGGTCTATCGTCCAAGATAGGATTTTAGAAAGCACTTGTATCAATAGTAATGACTTGTTTCTATTAATTAACTTCTAAATTTTTTAAACCTTTTGGCTTTGTATATTTTTAAACCAGTAATAAATAACATTAGAGGTATAAGTCCGGAGATAAAAACCAAAATCCTACCCAAAATACCAGCTATCTCGCCAATATGAATGGGATAAAATTGAGCTGCCATCCGATTACTGAAGGACTCACTTTTATAATCAGACAATACCCGTACTTGTCCCTTATTAGTAATTCTAACCTCTTTTGTTTTTCTAAGTCCTGACTGTATACTAGAGTCTTCAATAAAACGAATACGATATTCCTTAGAATCAACTGTGGGAAAATGTATAGCCCAAATATCATACTCATCCTGAATGGTGCTCAAAAAATCAGTAATTCCACTGGTATGAGAAATACTTTCAATAGGAGTTTCTACCTGAGGTTTTTCATCAAAAATTCTCAAAATAGATTTATAATAGGAGTTATTTGTAAAATAGGCTCCTGATAAGGCAATAATAAAAAGGGGAACAAAAAAGTATATTCCTGCAACCTTATGCATGTCAAAATTAAACTTTCTTTTTTTACTCTTCCATTTGAATATAAATCCTTTTCTTAGCTTTTTGGCGTATATGGTCCACCAAATATATACTCCTGAGGATAACAACATAAAACAGAACACTAAAGCACTCACCCCTACTATATACTTTCCGACATCGGGTATACCTAGGCTTCTGTGAAGACGCAATAGTGTTTCGAAAAACACAATTGAATTTGATTTCTCCCCTAATAAGCTTCCACTGGAAGGATGGTAATAATTTTTCCTTCCTCCCTTGAACTCAATAGAAATGGTCTGTTGCTCCCTATAGGGTAATACAATTTTAGAAATACTGTCTTTATGTACCTCAATTAAAGATATGGTCGTTTGTAAAATCTCCTTATTGCCTAATGCGTTTTCATCCTTTATAACCAGCATCTCTGAATTTAACATCCTAGTTATTTCCGGTTGCCATACATACAAAGAACCGGTTAGTCCAGAAAAGGATACTATCAACCCGCAAGTGACACCTAACCAAAGATGTATTTTCCGTATTAGCTTACTAAAAGACACTGTTATGTTGTATTAAAAGCCATTAACAGCAAACTGTAATGGCTTTATAATTAAAAACGATATTGAACACTCATTTTTACATTTGTTCCTTCCCCTGCTCCTGTAAAAGTGAGTAAGGGAGCTGCCCATTGTGACCTAGAAGGCAAATAGTATTCGTTTAGTAGATTATTAACAGCTAATGAAATAGACAAATCAGAGCGAAGTAGATAATCAATAGATCCATTAAGTAAGGTATATCCTTTCACTGGGAATTGTGTGTGTCTGTACGTATATTGGTTATTTGTTGCTAAATATGGTGAGAAACGGTCCCTATCTCCAACATTAGTCATTCGAAGTGAGGTAGTCAATTTCTCAATAGGCTTCCAGGTTATATATGCTGTCCATTTTGGAGCAGCTATTACATCCCCTCCCAAGTAAGTTAATGTATTAGCGTTTTGTGCACTATGTGTAGTGCCTTCTACATAGGAATAAGAAGTTCCTAGTAGAAGTTTATTACTATCAGATTTGTAATCTAATGACACCTCTGCTCCATAGATATCCTGAGGTTGTTTTGAAGGCACAAAAGAATTGATTTGCTCGTCAAAAACTACACCTGTACCTAAATTAGAGGTACTATAATAAGCGACTGCCTCAAACTTAAAACGATTAAATTTTGATAAAAATCCAAACTCATAATTTTTAGTAACCGCTGGTTCCAATTGAATATCGTTAATATTATCAGCTGTTGCCGAACGTAAGACTGATCCCAAATCAGCTATTGAAAATCCTTGAGAATAACTGAAGTAAGGTATAAACTCTTGATGCTTAATAAACCGTAAGCCTAGATTAAACGCCAGATTATCGAAACCAATTTTGCCTCCTGTGACAGCAACAGATGGGTTAAAGTTTCCATCACTTAGAGGCGAATATGGCAGAGTATTATAGTCATCAATTTTTAAGTTCATATCATCATATCGCAAACCTGATTTTATCACCCACATATCCTCTATTTTAATAGTAGATTGCAAGTAGGGAGCCCAGCTCAACATATCTATATTGGGTACCCACAATCTTCCATCAAGTAATCCCTGATTAGTCTTATCTTTTAGTAAGTCAATTCCATAAGTTAATGTAACAAGATTGGAGTTAGCCAACTTAAATTGGGTACTAAAGTTTGGTCGTAAACCAAATTTCTCAGCGTTTATTACTGACTGTCCCCCATTCTCAAATTTATCAGAGTAAAAGAAAATATTCTCGGTATTTTGATAATACATATCTGTCACAAAATCAGTGGTACCATCAAAAATTGCGTCTAAACTATATTGTAATTGACCATTTATAAGTGTTGTTCCAGTGGGCTTCTCCCCATCTATGGTCCCTTTAATGCCATACCCAGCAGTTAAAGAGTATTCGCCGCTTTCATCAAACACCTCAAAATTGGCTGGAACTGGAATAAAAGGAGTATTTTGAACCGTTTTATAAAGGTTACCTGAGGCTGTAATTTTTTGACGATCTGAAATTTGGTATTGTAATTTTGCCATTGTACTGTAAATAGCTGTATTGTCAAGCCCATAGGTAGGTAACAATACCAAGCCATCCGCATCATACTTGGTTCCTGTCTTTTCATAACTACCACTTACATAGTATGAAAACTTATTCAGTTTTCCTTGCAATGATTGATATGCCCCAAAACCAAGAGCATCTTTTGTTTTAGCCAAATTAGAAGTTCCCCAAAGTTCAGTTGTACCCGAAATGTTCGTTTGTTCCTGTGGTTTTTTGGTAATATAATTAATAAATCCCCCATTTCCTCCATTTCCAAAAATAGAAGTAGCCCCTTTTATAACCTCTACACTACTGATATCATTTGGATTAATTGACTTAATACCCAATTGACCATTTCTTAAAGGGGTAGATTGAGGTATCCCATCAACCATTACCAAAAGTGAACGACCTCGGAGAGTTTGCCCCCAATTAGAAAAAGTACCGGTTGAGGCTGCTAATCCAGGAACTGTAAATTCTAGGATTTCACTAATATTTGAAGTAGCTTTTGATAACTCCTTCAATTTAGCCTCATTTACAACGGTAACAGAAGCAGGTATTTCTGAAAGATATTCTGAATTACGACTAGCAGATACCACTACTTCATCCAAATCACTCAATTCCTCCTGTAATATCACGGTTTGCCAAAGGGAGTTACCTTCCACAAAATTTATGTTTTGCTTTTTTGTTCGGTAACCTAACATTCTATATGTAACCTCTAAACTTCCTTCGGTATCAATGGTCAATTCATAATTCCCTTCAATATCGGTGGTTGTTCCCTTTTTTAGTGATTCTATATATACGGTAGCTCCGGGTATTCCTTGATGTTGCTCATCCGTAATTTTTCCTTTTAAAGTAGATTGAGATAACGCAGGTAAAGACAAAAGACAAACTGCAATCAGTGTGAAAAGTTTCATTTATTTAGATTCATTTAAAATAATGCGCAAATATATTTTATAGAATTCTAAACAAAAAACATTATCTAGAAAAATTCTAAATAATTTTTTAAACACTTAAAACTCAAAGGCTGTACTTATACTACAGCCTTTGAGTTGGATTAAAATGGTATCAGTATCCTTCAAAATTCCCTTAAAACAATACCTAAATTACTCCTTTAGCCATTACCCAATTAAAAACTATAGGTACTTAAAGGAACACCGAACACAGCTCTTTGTCCAGGATGTTCCATTAATCCCCAAATATCGTGATAGTACGTTGAGTAATATAATCCTTCAGTACCATGAGGAAATCGATATCGTTTTGCATTATTTGTACCATACTCCCAAAGTAGTAACCTAGAAGTGGAGTCGTAGTATTCAGATTTTCCAGAAATAGCAAAATAAAAAATACCATCCTTTGCAAATACACCTTGCATATGATTCACTGCATTCCCATCGTTATCAACAGGATCAATCTTTCGAACATCTGCAGCAGTATCAATAGTTCCGTCACTATGTAAGGCAAACGAGTGCACATAAGCATGTCCCACAGTTGAGCTCAAATTGTAATAATTTCCAATATTAATACGAGGATCACCATTAGTGTTAAAACTTAACGACATCGCAGATAATGGTTTATGAACTTCTTTGGCAGCATAACTAGCTACTCTTGGGAGAATGTATTGGTATCCAAAGGCATACATATTCCCATCTTCACTACTATAACCAATTTTCCCTCCACCGCCTGTACCCGTCACTTCAACAATTTTATCGAGATCAAACTCATCTATGGTACTACCACTAGTTACGTATAATTTTCTATTATAATAGGCCAATCCTCCAGCATGCCCGAAAATTGGTGAATAGCCATTATATTGGGTGTAGCTAACCCCATTATAACTTTCAATTGTCCCTAAGAAAGCACCACCCGACTTCTTAACCAATAATATATGTCGATACCTAACATTGGAAGGGTCTGTAACATCACATAGGGAAAGTCGGCTACCGTGAGCAGATTTTGAGTACCAAGCCACCGCAATATAACGTCTTCCACCCCATCTAAAGCCTGAAATTCCCTGTGGATACCAGGTCTCTGTATTTTGGTCAGTAGAATCCCAAGAAAATCCTGTATAATTATAAATAATATTAAACCCTTTAATGGATTCTAAATTATTTTCTAAGGTGGCATTTTTAGTAAAGGTTATACCAGTAGGTTGTAGATATAAAGCTCCCCTTGTATTAAAAAAATCATTTACATTGGATTCATAGGAATTACGAGCACCTAATTTCTCTCCAGAGGTGGAGTATGATGCGCTTGCAGAAATGGATTCTGACTGATTGGCATCAATTGATTCCTCCTCTTTAATTGATTCCTTTGCGCAGCCTAGTAACAATAAAGCACTTATAGAAATGCTATATAATGCGTTAAATTTCATATGATTGTTATTACTAAAATAATTAGAGAATTCAATTCCTAAAAATGAGGTGGTCCTGGATTTCATTTCTTTCAGTTTTCACTATTCACTATCGTCTAATGTTATTGGCCTTCTAAGTTCAACATCCTTTTTATCCTTATTAAAATCGAATTCAATTTCAATACTCTCTCCTTGAAGTGTTTTAAAGTTCAATACCTTATAGGTTGCATGAAAAGATTTCTTGTCTATTGCTTTCATATCTTTAATAGAAATCTCTATAAGATTAGTTTGATTAGGCAATAACACAATTGTTTCCGGCATTTCAACTCCCTTATCTTCTCGAACTTTTTCAAGCACGAAACGAAGATCAGTTTTGTTTTTTAGGTGTGTATAACGCTTCTTTCGATACACTATATTTGAAGGTTCAATTACCTGAACAGATTCTGTGAATAATGGTTTCAGATGTTTTTCATATCCCATTATGGTATCTGCGTAATACACTGCTGATCTTCGTTCAAATAGAGCTTCTTTAATAGACTCTTCCGAATTTTCTTTAGCAAAGAGTAAGGTCATTGGGCGATGCCATTCATAATGGCTTAGTCCAACGAGATAATGAATATCCGAAGAAGAAGTGATTGAAAGGTTATGGTCTACTGCCCAAGGAATTGCGTTTTTATGTAACATTTTATTATTGAAAATTTCAAGTCCATCAAGTAAATTCTCATCAAACATTTTCTGATGAAACTCGCGCCAATGAGGGTCTTTTCCTTGACCATCCAATGGATGATTTAACTGAATAAATGCACCTTGTTTTTTGGCTTTTTTAAAAGCTTGAATTAAGTCTCCTTGTACAGGTTTTAATTCGTTTATATCTTTTAAAAAAAGAATATTAAAATGCCCATACAATTGCCCGGGCTCATTTATTTCCAATCCCCTAATTAGCGTTATTCCCAATCGCTCAGCAATTACTTCTGCATCTTTATGAGGTAAGTTCTCATCTTCAAATTTCATAGCCTTTTTTAATACCGGCCCTTTATAATTGATATGATCCGTTAGTGCAATAACATCTAGACCATCATGCCAAGCTTCTTGTATTCTAATATCAGGCCATACACGTCCGTCAGAATACACGGTATGCACATGGAAATCGCCCTTTAAAGTTTTATATCCAGGTAAATCCGGAATTTTAACTTCTTTTCGTACTTGAGCATTTGCCATATAACCTAGCAGTACCACAACCAAGGCAACTAGCTTAAAAATTCCATTAGTAGAATTTACTTTCATTTCAAAATTGTTAAATTATATACTATAAACCGTTAGCTATTTTTGGATAATAGGAAGTAATTGAGGTGTTATACTCTTGATCATCCTATCAAATCCTAAATCATTTGGATGAGTACCATCTACGGTGCCTTCATGATCATCTCCCAAAAAATCATCAGAAAAAATGAAATAAATATTCTTCATACCTGAATTATGTAGTTTCATAAATTCATCATATGCATTTGTATTCTGCTTCTTCACTTTTTCTCCTGTGATTTGATCAAAATACCCAATTTCTCTTACCACTCCTTGCATCAAGACAATGGGAACTTCCTTATGTCTTTTTCGAATGGTTTTTATTAAATTTTGAGTGCGCTGGGTAACTTCACGTGGCGAACTGTTAGGTATACAGTCTAAGATAAACATATCCGCATCTATTTCTGATATCATAGTTGCTACTTCCTCTTCCATTCTAGCCACACCAGACATTCCAAGATTAAAAAAATGGAATCCGGTATTTCTAGACATACGAGCAGGATAACTCATCCCCGACCTACTAGCACCAGCCCCTTGTACAATACTGGATCCGTAAACGACTATTCTTTTTTTAAATGGCTGCTCCCCAGCAACTATCAAAGCATTTTCAGATACACCAATTTCCAGACTAGTAGTCTCACTATATACAGGCAAATACAATAAATACTCCTGCTCAACACCACTTAAATTAGCAACTATCTTATCCTCAGAACAATTTTTACCATCACTAGGTCTCCCAACTCCAACAAACTGCCATTTACCATCTACTTTAGCATACAGATCTAAACCTCTATAAGCAATAGGAGTCATTCCTGCAGATGTGCTTTTACTGGTTGTACACCACTTAGCATAAATGGCATTACTATTTGTTTTAAATGAAATTGCTAAGCCTGCAGATCGCGTCATTCTTGTTTTTACCTGGCTAGATAAGGTAGTATACTTAAGGGTGTCAATACGATGAAAAGGCTGTTGAGTATCCATTATTTTACCCACCATAGTAAACTGATTAGATGGGTAATAGGTAATCTTTTGTTGATTTTGTGTCCTACCAATAAACACAAAGAATAAAAAAAACACTAAAAAACTGCTTCCTTTAATAGCTGAAATTCTCATTTGTACTTGTTGAAAAAATTTAAAATATATGGATTAGGGGATTGTAATTTTTAAGGTCTGATAGGTTTTCTTGTAATTGTGAATATTTGCATTTGCTGCTAGAAAAGTAACTTCGTACTCCCCTGGTTCTTTATATTCGTGAACAAATGAAAACATTTTAGGATCTCCAACACCTTTTATTGGAAGCGAAGTATCTATACCTAAATCAATTTCTTTTTCTATTTTTTGACTTATAACCCACGCCTCTGTAGTAGCCTTCAACCATTCTATTTCCTGTTCATTTGTGGTTGAGAAATTACCATGATTTCCTCTAAGTGTAATGGTAGAACTGGAAATTGAATTTCTTCCGGATCTATAATTACCAATTTCAACTAGTCCTAAATCTAAATTGACTTCTGCCTGACCAAATAAATTAGTTTCACTCATCAACTTCCATTGTTGCAATCGAATCGCAGCATACACCCCATTTTCATATTGATTGGGGGTAATATATCTAAAAGCAAGGTGAAAAGATCCATAAGTGTCCATCAAATCTTGAAGACTTACAATGCCCGAAGGATCGTAATTAGCATTTGTTACACTCAGCTTAGTGAAATCAAACCTGTCCGTAATATCAATCCATGTCGCCGAATGAATATTTTCTTGATCATAGGTGCCATTGAAATCTGGTGACACCACAACAGAGAACTGAGAAAGAGGATCCTGATCTCCAAACCCACACCTAGACATAAAAGAAAAATCTAGAGATTCTATTCTCGCTACTTTACCATCTTTATACTTAAACTCTGCACCTTCTTCACCAGAGTAAAATGAAATAATATCCGATTCTTCTTCAAAGTTGAAAGTTACTCTTTTAACAATACCTTCTCCTGTATCCACTTCTTCAATAGTATATCCACTAATAGACAAGATGGGTTCCTCTATTTCATACTCATCCTGACAGGATGTGTACAACGCAATAGAAAAGCAAACAAACAATAGGTTTAAAACTCGTTTCATATATAGTGTATTTGGATTACCAGCCCTTATTTTGGACTAACAAACTATTCAACATTAATTCTTTAGTTGGAATAGGCCAAAGCATATGCTTTGGTTCAATATTTCTAAGATTTACAATAATAGATTTGGTACTTGCTGCTACCGTAGTGCTATACTCATAAGTTGAAACCATAGCTTCTATGCTTTCGACATAATCATTCCAACGAATTAGATCCCCTCTTCTTAGAGATTCAAAACATAATTCTCTAGCACGCTCTTCCTTAATAAACAATAAAAATTCGTCCTGATTTGTAGGCAAGTTTGTTCCTTCCAATGGCGTTGCCTGTGCTCTATTTCTAACTGTATTAATCGCAGAGATTGCTGCTTCAGTAGGACCGTGTAAATAATTTTCAGCTTCAGCAAACATCAACAAAACATCTGAATACCGTAATAAAGGAAAATTGATAGGTGTAAATGAGGTTTTAGGAGAGACCGTTTCATATTCACGTCTAAATTTTCCACTATAACGACCCCATATTTGAGTTTCATTGTCTGTACGATATTCCTTAGTACCATCATCCTTATAGTCAAAAGGAGCTATTGCCCAATCTCTGCGAATATCATTATCCTCATACATGAAAAACAATGTAGCTGTAGCCCTGATGTTACCATTGGATACACCTATACCCGATGCAGAAGTACTTCTGATTCCATTATAGTTACCTACACCTCCCGCTTGCCTAGGATGATCCGTTCTGTTACCCCAAAATTCTACCTCCCAAATACTCTCACTGATATCATACAGATCCTGAGCATAATTAATAAAAACCTGCTCATATGAAGGATTTAGCGCATGTTGTGTACCTACAAGGCCTGGGTCCATTACGACAGAAGCCCATTTTTTCACCTCTTCATATCGAGAAGTTTCATTATTGGGATGTCCTGCCCAATGCAAGTTAACCCTAGCCAAAATTCCTGCAACTGTCGATTTACTTATCCTTCCTCCATGTCCATGATGTACAGCAGTTTCGACATTTTTAAAAGCCATTTCCATGTCAGAGGTAATTTGCTTGTAAATGGTGGCTGAGGGCGTTCGAGGAACCGCTTTTATAGCATCTTCAGCCGTCAAGGTCGGTTCTAATACCAAGGGAACATCACCGAAATGTGTAACCAACATATAGTAAAAATAACCTCTTAAAAAAAGAGCCTCACTTCTGTACATCTCCCTGTTGTTTTCATTCATATCGGCACCATCTATTTTTGACAATAACATATTAGCATCATTAATACCTCTATACAAACGATCCCAAAAATTAGATATAGATGGAACTGAAGCGTTATACAGAAATTGTCCAACGATATTTCGTTGAGGAGTATGCCTATAATACCCTTCCTCCCCTTCAGCTCCCATTTGGTGTAGATAATCACCTCCATATAATGGGCTACCGCCTCTAGTATCACTCAATGTATTATACACTCCAACTAAGGCTGTAAATACTTGCTCTTCTGTCTTATAATAATTTTCCGGCTCTATAAAACTTTCAGGGTCAGTTTCTAAAAAATCTTGACACGATTGTAGTGTTATGGCTAAAGTCCATAGCAGTACAGACAATTTTGCTATTTTTAATTTCATGTTAATGCGTTTTAAATTTAAAATTCCATATTCACCCCAAATACAATTCTTCTAGCATGGGGATAGGCTGAAAAGTCAAAACCTGGCGTAAGTACTGAATTATGAACTGAGACTTCCGGATCCATCCCGCTATACTTTGTCCATGTAATTAAGTTCTGGGCTGATAAATTCACATTAAAATTTTGCATCCCAAGTTTAGAGGTAAAGGCTTCTGGAAAATTATATCCCAATGATAACGTCTTAAGTCGTAGGTAAGAACCATCTTCAATAGTTCGAGATGATATTACCTCAGGCCCCTCACCATTTACTCTGTACAATTCATTGGTTTGGTTTTCAGGAGTCCAACGATTGGCATATGTAGCATATTGATTAAGTCTTGCCACTCTAGTAGGATTCCCTTCAAAAATTATCCTATTGGCATTTAATAGATCAGCACCATAGGACCATTGGAATAATACATTTAGTGTAAGATTTTTATAATTAAAAACATTTGAAAGTCCTCCAGTGTGTTTAGGAGTAGGATTCCCTATAATTGTTTTGTCAAAAGCATCAATAATGCCATCTTCATTTAAATCCTTGTATTTTATATCTCCTGGCTGAATTTTACTACGCTCATCACCATTAGAGGCCACAGTATTTTTTAGAATATAAGAATCTCCTATTTGATCAAAATCTTCATATTGGTAATTCCCATCCCACACTAATCCATAAAACATAGCTGCCGGACCCCCAACTTGAGCAATATACATAGGCTCCTCCGCCATTCGAGTAGAGAAAGAAGATATATATGAAAATCGACTCATCTCTCCATTGGCTAAACTTCGTATATTGTTTTTATTGAAACTTATATTAAAACTAGTAGTCCAACCAAAATTTGTTGTTTTAAGGTTTACCGTATTAAGAGTTAACTCTAACCCCTTATTCTCAATACTACCGATATTGGTATATACACTAGAATATCCACTTGACCCAGGAATACTCGTTCTTAATAACATATCATCTGTAAGCTTTCGATATACGTCTGCCACAAAACTTACCCTATTGTTAAAAAAGTCTACATCCAATCCAAGATCTAATTGCTTGACAGTTTCCCATTTCAACTTATTATTTCCCAACGCCAAATCAAGTCCTAAATGAGGTTCATTATTGAAAGAATAGGCACTTAAATCATCAAAACTTAATGAAGATCTATAGGCAAAATCACTTACACGATTATTACCGGTCATCCCGTAACTTGCTCGCAACCTTCCATTGGAAATAAAATCCATGTTTTTCATGAATTTTTCATTTCCAAATTTCCACGATACAGCCGCTGAAGGAAAGTACCCCCATTTATTTTCTGTAGGAAATTTAGAAGAACCATCTGCCCTCATAGTAAGAGTGGCATAATAAGTAGATTTAAAGCGGTAATTTACACGTGCCATATAAGAGGCCAATGTACTTGAGCTTGATGAAGCAATACTGGTACGTAATTTTCCTTCAGACAAGCCATTAATTCCTAACTCCTCATTAGGCAAGTTTGTAGCTTTAAATCCATAGGTCGAATACTTTCTTCCAGAAACAGAAAACCCTCCCATTGCTTGAAGATAATGTCCTCCATTCAAGTATTTATGCCAAGTAAGTGTGTTTTCATTGGTCCAATCAGCCACTTCAGTATGAGAAATTTCGCCATTAACACCATCGGTATTATTTCGTCTTAAAGGAGTTCCTCTGAGGGTTTTACTATTATTAAACTGGCTATTTTTTCCCATACGGTTATTATAGCTCGCTGTAATTTTCAATTGTAGGTTCTCAAACAATTCACTCTCTAAAATCCCACTTGTATTTAATACCTTGATATTATTCTCTCTAAATATATTTTTAGCATTAACTACCGGATTAATTGTAAAAATCCCAGATTCTTCATAGGCTTCTTCATCCACTAATTCTTGCTCCAAATCGTAGCTGTCATCATGAATACCGGCCACAGGACGATAGCCCCACACAGAGTACAATAAATATCCATTAATACCTGTATTGGTAGTAGAAGCGGTTCTTCCAACAATTTGACCATAGGCTATTTGATTGGTAAAATTAATATTGGCTGCCACTTTGGTTTTTTCGCTTATCTGTTGATCCAGTTTCAATCTCCCTTGATAGCGTTTAAAACCAGTATTCACTACAATGGCTTCATTATTAGTAATGGATCCTGAAATAGAGTATTGTGTATCATTAGTTCCTCCCCTCACTGCAAGGGAGTGATTCGATAAGGTTCCCGAATTAAACAAATTCTCTTGCCAATTTATTCCAGATATATTTTTATAATAATTCAAATCACGTTCATTGGAAAGGTAGTTATTAACTAAATTAGGATCTCTTTCAATTTCATACTGCACAAACTCATAAGGGCTCATCATTGGAATGGTCTTATAAACATTATCAAAGCCAACAGATGATTTATAACTTATAGAGGGCTTACCTGCAATACCTTGTTTGGTTTCAATTACAATTACACCATTTGCTCCTCTGGCTCCATAAATGGCAGTCTGGGAAGCATCTTTTAATACCGTGATGGATTCTATTTCGTCTGGGTTTAATGCCGAATTAATGGGATCTTCCATAGGAACGCCATCAATAACATATAATGGTTGAGTACTCTGGGTTAGGGAACCGGCACCACGAATGACAATATTCATCTCTGAACCTGGTTGTCCGTCCTCCATAGAGGATACCTGAACCCCGGCTAAACGACCTGCTAAAGCCTGATCAAAAGAAACCACAGGTGCCTTAGCAATATCTTCCATATTTACTGAACTAACTGAACCTGTTATATCTTTCTTGCTCACCTTCCCGTAACCAACCACCAGTACCTCACCTAGTTCAATATTCTCGGAATCTAAAGAAATATTAAGAAAACTATTGGATCCAACCTTAGTCGTTTTTGGCGCATACCCTAAATAGGACAAGCTTATTTCTGCTTCCTCTGGAACCTCCAAAGAATAATTACCATCAAAATCTGTCAATACTCCAATGGTCGTATTTTTAATATAAACGGCCACTCCAATCAAAACTTCCCCGGTTTTAGAATCGGTTACTTTTCCAGATAGCTTTCGTTTCTGGGCCATCCTAAGTGAAATATTATTACCATTAATTTTATACACTAATTGCGCTTCCTTTGCAATTTGTTTTAGGATATAGTCTATTGTTTTATTGGTAAATTTGAATGAGTATTTGGTAGTATGGTTTTCAATCTCGTCTGAATACATAAAGTTGTATTCCGACACCCCCTCTAATCTACTAAACACATGCTTTAATTGGGTTTGTGTAAACTCTATTGTTATGTTTTTTTCATTTTTTGTCTGTCCTTGAGCACTTACTCCTTGAAATAACAAACAAAAAATCAATACTCTTTCAACAATCACCTTTAGTGATGTTGCTTTAATAATTAGTTGATTTAAATTCATACTTTTACATAAATAAATTCTTTTTAAAAAGTTTTTTAATTTCTTTCAAACCGGAGCTGCGTCAACATCCTCCGGTTTTTTTATGGGCATCTAGATCATAATTTAAGGTCTTTGGTTACACTTTATTTACTTATTAAAATCATACTTTCTTTAATTTCATATTTTAAATCCAACATAAAACTTAAATCATCCAATACGAAGGAGATTGATTTGCCTTCATATTTTCCAGTAATGGTCCGATTATTAAAATCAGTTGACCTAAGATGTATGGAAACTCCATACCAATGTTCTAAATCCTCGATAACTTTGATAAAAGGAGTGTTTTGAAAATGAAGAATCCCTCTACTCCAATCACTGATATAAATCGCATCTACTTGAGCCAATTGTGCTATTCTAGTAGTAGCGTTATAGTTTATTTGTTCATTTTTAATTAATTCAACCGGAGTAAAATCGTGTTGAAGACTTTCTACCTTAACCCTACCAGTGGCAACGGATATGACAGCTGAAGATTGGCTAGAATTCACATTGAAACTTGTTCCTAAAACAGTAGTTTTAACTTGTGAAGTATGTACTATAAAAGGTCTTTTTTTATTAGGTCTGACATTAAAAAATCCTTCTCCTTTTAGCGCTATTTCCCTCTGAGGTGTATTCGTTTTCGTTGAATACCTACAATAACTATTTGCATTTAATACCACTGTAGAGCTATCAGGCAAAATGACCGTTTTACGTTCTCCATCTCCAGTGTAAACTTCAACAAAGTAATTTTGATTATCCTTTAGAGAAATCCCATTTGAAATAATTTCAAACCCACCATAAATAAGCAATACAATTGTAGCTGCATACTTAAAGGCATTAGACAACAGCCGTTTTCGTTTCCTAAGTTTAATCTCAAAAATTGTAGCCTCTAATACCCGCTGTTTTGCATTGTCAATACTGATGTCCTGATTAGATTCTAATTTTGTCTCTAAAAACTTTTTGAGAATTTGTTCCTCATGCTCACTAGTCTTACCCCATTTGGATCTATTCAATAAATCCCTAAACTCTTTTTCTTCCATTTACAGTTATTTTATACTGTCTATTATGGAAGTCCTTAAAAAAAGTAAAAAGTACTATGGCTAAATTTAGATTTCACCATATGTTGACATTCGGGTTCGTCTGTTAACACTGAGGTTAAATAGAAGGTGTACTAATTTAACTCATACTCAAGTGTACCCTTATAAACTTAACAGCACTATTGATTTGATTTTTAACTGTTTGCTTTGAAATATTCAACCTTTGTGCTATTTCATCATGCGATAAGTCTTCAAAACGACTTAACTCAAATATTTTTTTACAGGCAGGCGGAAGTAATTTTATCGCTGAATAAATAGAATTTTCCAGCTCCTTATTCTCTAAGGTTTCGTTTAATTCATAAGAAACCAAAATTTCATTAAACTCATCAACTAAATCAGTGATGGTTTCCTTTTTGGTCCAATACGAATATACCCTGTATTTTAATGCTGTAAACAGGTATGATTTTAAACTCTTAATGTCCCTTTTATATCCCTTTTCCCAAAGGTCAATAAAAATGATTTGGACGATATCTTCACTATCTTCCTTATGATTAATCAGTGAGTAACAATACCTAAATAGCTCATCAAAATACAGTTCAAATAGTAGCTTTATACCTTCATCATTTCTTTTCTTGATAAAAGCTAATATCTTTTCCTCTTCTGAAACATAGGACATCTTAGACAGTTTTATGCAAAACTAAATGCGTAATACCAAAGCCTTATTAAAAAATCATTATCAAATCACTAATTATAAACTTGTAGAATGTTAATGGTGTATCAGCAGAAATTCCAATTAAAAGTCTTTGAACTTAATTAAAAACCAATTAAAAAAATAAAGGCTGTGAGTGTCTCACAGCCTTTGCTTGCTAATTCAAATTTAAAATCATTAAGATTTTAAGCGGTTTTACATGTTTATCATGTTATTTAAATTGGGAGATTCCTTCTTGTAACCAGTTATGGTAGGCCTCCACATCTGGGGTATAGCCTACGGGCGTATTCAGATTCTCCTCCTGATGGTCCATAAGAACATAGAAAGGTTGTGAGTTGGTCTGATATCGCAGCGTCTGTAGCTCACTCCACTTCTGACCTATATACTTCAACTTCTTACCAGGGCGAAGCTTCGAGTCTACCACTTCATCTGCCTCTAAAGCTCGCTTGTCGTCTACATACAATGAGATTAGCACCACTTCATTCTTTAGAATGCTCAGTACCTCAGGCTTTACCCATACATGCTGCTCCATCTTGCGACAGTTCACACAGGCATGGCCGGTAAAGTCTAGCATCACTGGTTTGCCTACTTCCTTGGCATAGGCTAGTCCTTTGTCATAATCGGTAAAGGCGACGATATTATGTGGGGCCAGTAGATGAGCTCCCTCTGGCAAGTTCTCTCCGGTTACATCAACACCGCCACTACTTAGTTGGGTATACCCCACTCCATAAGGGGATTCACTATAGTGCTGTGGGGGTGGAAAGGCACTGATAAGGTTTAATGGGGCGCCCCAAAGGCCAGGGATCATATAGATGGTAAAGGATAGTACTAAAAGGCCTAGACCTAGTCGTCCCACAGAGATATGACTCACAGGGGAATCATGGGGTAACTGAAGCTTCCCAAATAGGTAAAAGGCCAGGGTCCCAAATATAGCAATCCAGATGGCGATAAATACTTCTCGCTCCAATAGGTGTAACTGTAATACCAAATCGGCATTTGATAAAAACTTAAAGGCTAGGGCTAGTTCTAAAAAGCCCAGTACTACTTTCACTGTGTTTAACCAGCCTCCTGACTTTGGGAGACTGTTTAACCAGCCGGGGAACATCGCAAATAGCATAAAGGGTAAGGCTAGGGCCAAAGAGAATCCGAGCATCCCTATGATGGGGGCGATTCCCCCTTTACTGGCTGCCTCTACTAGAAGGGTACCTACAATAGGACCGGTACAGGAGAAGGAAACTATGGCTAGAGCCAGGGCCATAAAGACAATCCCTAGTAGCCCGCCTCTGTCGGCCTGCCGGTCTACCTTATTGGCCCATGAGTTGGGTAGCATGATTTCAAAGGCTCCTAAAAAAGAGGCGGCAAAGACCAGCAACAACAAAAAGAACAAAAGGTTAAACCATACATTGGTTGAAAGGGCATTCAAGGAGTCTGCTCCAAAGATTCCTGTGATTAACGAGCCTAGAAGTACGTAGATCACTATAATGGAGATCCCATACAAAATAGCATTCTTGATCCCCTTGGCTCTGGTCTTACTTTGCTTGGTGAAAAAGCTAACCGTCATCGGAATCATCGGAAACACACATGGAGTTAAAAGAGCCGCAAAACCAGAGAAAAAAGCGATGATAAATATCGACCATAGGCCTCGTTGGGGGGTGGTATTTGAGGTGGTTAACACTTTATCCTCAATAGATACTGTCAATTCATTTTGATTGGAGTTTTCATCTTGTTGGGCTGAAGGAATAGTATCCGATAGCACAAATTCCAAGTCCTTATATTCAGGAGGTAAACATTGGCCATCATTACACACCATATACTCAACTGTAGCCATAATTTTATTCACCGAAGAATTCAAAAGTGATATTCGCTGAACAAAAGTGGCCTTATCCATAAAGTAAGAAATAACCATATTGTCAAAGGCAGGTTCAGGTGCTGAGAAGCCATCATCTTCATTAGTTTTTCCTACCAATTTAAATTGATCAGTGAATGTATAGGTAAAGGTAGTAGGCACTGGCCCCCCATCACCTACTGTCTGAGAATACAAATGCCACCCTTCTTCAATAGTGGCCGTTGAAATCAATTCATAATCCGTATCGGATAATTTAACCACAGATGTCTTCCAACTTACGGGATCATGGATTTGGGATAAAGAAGTACAGGTAATAAGAAGGGCAAGTAGAATAAGTAATTTTTCTTTCATTGGTACATTAATTGGTCGTTAAATAGAACTAGATTGTTGTAATAAAAAGCACTACATGGTTTAAAATGTAGTCAAGCATAACTAAAAAAGTGAAGCTTTACTGCTCCCATCTTATTAGTTAGATTATTAAAACAATTATATGTTCCTATTAATAGTACCTAGAAGTCCAAAGGGGTACATGTCCACACTAAAATAACAGTGAAATAATGGGAAGAAAATTGCTGTAAAGAAACTCCTCCTTTTTCAAATGAGCTCTTAGTATTCCCAAAGCTTTTGAAATTTGATTTTTAACAGCCTGAATAGAAATATCCAATTCTGCAGCAATCTCTTTATTGGATTTATTTTTTAACCTGCTCAAGATAAAAATTTGTTTACATCGATCGGGAAGCTGATCAATAAGTCCGTTAATCACAGCTTCAAGTTCGTCATATTCCATTGCGCTATCTACCCCCATTGAAACATCCACAAGGTTCATCCGAGTCACATCTTGAAGGGAAAGTTTACGGTCTCTTAAATATTTAAAAATTTGAAATTTTAAGGCCCTAAACAAATAACCAGAAACATTATCGATCTCATTCTCCTCCCGCTTTGTCCAAATAGAAATAAATATATTTTGAACAAGATCCTCACATATTTCTTTATCATTTAAGACATTGACAGCATACAAAAACATTTTTTCTACATACCGATCATATAGCTCCTTAAAGGCAAGCTCATTTCCTTCGGAAATTAAGGCAATAAGTTTTGTATCTGTAATATCATTAGTCATTATAAGGGGAATAAATCGGGCTAAAAGTATTAAAAAAAAGACAAGAAATTGTAAACATTCAATGCATAATTCCTACTTAAGTTGTTAAAAGAAAAATACTGTGAAAGCTTTTTTATGCAAAAACCAGAATATAAAAATTGATTTATCAATTATCGAAACGTTAAAAATTATAACCTCAAAAAACAAAAACGACAATCCCCTAAAATTTGTTTGTACATTTAAAACAAAAAAAGACAGTAAAATTGGAATTAAATTATAAGTATCTCCTTTTAGGAATTGCTATACTAACCTTACTCTTAGTATCTTGTCGTCAATCTGGTTGGTCACTTATTGGAGGTGTAAGTAAAAAACAAGCTGAGAAGAATTTTAGTGATTTTTTAACCAAGAATTATCCAAACGAACTTGCTTTCACCAACCTAAAACGATTTTTCAACGAAGGCAATATGAACCCAAATATGTTCTCAGTGGAGGTCTATCAAATTAACCGCCCTGAAATCACTTTTGTCACATTTTTTGATGCCAAAAAAATAGTAGGTGCCAAAGACATAGCTTCTGATTATTTGGATGGACCTAGTTTCGACCAGCTATATAAACAAGAAATTGCTCACATGGATGCATTGGATCTACTTAGAATCCAGTTAAAAAGACACCATGTTGATCTAGTCATTGAGTCCTATAACACCATGAATTGGTCTTTCATAGAAAACGTAAGTGAACAGGAACTGAGAACTGCTATAGACAATTGCATTGAAGTGCTCAATGAGTTAAAAGATAAACTTAACTTTTACGGCGACCTCAAAATCCAACTTATAGAGTCAAATTCTAAATATGAACATCTTTCTTTTACCATTACCAAAGAAAATGATTTCTATGAATTAGAATCTATCAGATGCCATCAAGAATCACTACTTTACCAAAGACTTCAAAAGCTTATTTCCAAACCCCCGAAATCACATGGAGACTACAACGAAGTATTTATTCCCTCTGAATTTTCTTCTGTCATTTTAATAAATCCCAGCAACTATTCAGAGCTTATTGGAGTACAATTTTATGACGATAAAAAGAAAGACAGCATTACTGAAAACACTTATTCAAGAGCCGTGGGCTACGGCATTTTTCAGATGATATACCAGGGAAATATTGAATTTACAGCTACATCATATTATACACTATCAGACTCCCTATCCTATTTGGATGTCATAGAAGAAACCAACGCCAGTTTTAAATCATTATAACTATTTTTTAATTAAAAAAGAGAGAACATAGTCTCTCCATTTACCTGAGCCAGGGAATAGATTTTCAGCAACCTAAAAACTGGCATTGATTATCTATGGTTTCAATCTGCACTGTAGGGTGCTGAATGTTATACTCTTGCATCACAACAATAATATCACTCAGGATATCTTGACCTGACTTTACCGTTGTATGACTTACCACTGCATGCAGCGAACCCACGTTATAACTGCCGTCTAAAGTCCACACGTGAATATCATGAATATTAGTAACTCCTTCTATCTGCTGTAATTCAGTTTGCAGTTGATGTAAGTTTACATTTTCTGGAACAGACTGCAACATTACTTTTATTGTTCTCACAAGATTTTTAGAGGCATTAAAGCCGATAAATAATGCTATACCTATAGTTAAGACTCCATCTATCCAGTTCCAACCTGTAAAATAAATTACTACAGATCCAATTAATACAGCTGCCCATCCCAAAACATCTTCCAGCAAATGAAGCATAATAGACTGGCTATTATGGTTATGACCTCCATGACTATGACCATGATGATGGCCATCACCTCCATTTTTTATTCTTAAAAATGCAAACCCATTTACAGCAAGTCCTAAAACAGCTAACCATAACATTCCTATACTATGAACTTCTTTTGGGTTTATAAAAGAATTATAAGCCGCAATTAACATCGTAATACAACCTACTAATAGAAAAATAGATAACCCTAAAGCTGATAATAATGAAAAACGTTTATAGCCATACGAAAAATTTGAGGTACGCTTCTTACCAGATATTTTTTCCATTAAGATGGCAAGTCCGATTGCACCCGCATCCATAAAATCATGAAAAGCATCCGCAATAATTGCTGTTGAATTGGTAAGTATACCACCAATAACTTCTATTATTGAAAAGAAAAGGTTTAGCCAAAAGGCCAAAGTCAGACCATCTTTCTTTGTATTACTATAAGCTACATGTTCATGTTGGTGTTCATGCCCATTACAAGTACTGTTACTATCTTTATGAGAATTCATTATTTATTATTTTTCTACAAAAGTAACAGCCTTTCCTATGCAATACTATTGCAAACTATCATTTAAACAGTCTTCGCAAATGCCTTTGGCAAAAAGCCGAACTTCATCAATTCTAAACTCCCCGGCCATACCTTCAGAGAATATAATATGCTCTCTACAAGTGGTTTGCTTACACATTTTACAATAAAAATGAAGATGCCAATCCTTATGGGTATCTTCACCACAATCATCACTACACAGTATATATTTGGTTGTTGAATTTTCCTGTACGCCATGAATAATACCCTTTTCCTCAAAAGTTTTTAGGGTTCTATAGATGGTAATTCTGTCTGCAAAATGAAGCTGCTCTTCAATTTCAGATAACGAAAGAGCTACTTTCTGGGCCGCTAGAAAATCGTATACCAAAATACGCATACTGGTAGGCTTGGTATTTTTATTTAATAGTTTATTTTCAGTATCCTTTTTCATTTCGTTCTATTATTATCTAATTAACTGTCAATAAACCTCTTAAGTTAAATAAAAAAGGAGTAACTCACATCTCCAATAGACTGTCACTCCTTTCTTAATTACACTATAGGCTCTGCTGCGAAGCCTTTACTTTTTAAAATCGCTATTATTTCGTCCTCACTAATACCTTTAGAACTAACCGTGAGTATCTTATCCTGATTATTAGTATCCACATTCCAATGGCAGATTCCTTCTGCATTATCTAGATCTGATTGAACCTTTGACACACATCCTCCACAAGAAAGATTGGTCTTAAATTGAAAATCCTTATTTGTCATTTTAATTCATTTTTAATTGTTCTATATATTACAAATTTCACCAAAATACTTTTTCTATGTCTTACGTAATTTTAGATTTGATTTGTAAAATTTACATAGTTACTTTTTCCATTTCAAGCGAAGGCTATTACTCACCACACTCACACTACTAAGTGCCATTGCCGCACCTGCAATCATTGGATTTAGTAAAAATCCATTAATTGGATATAAAATCCCAGCAGCGATTGGGATTCCAATAAGGTTATAGATAAATGCCCAAAACAAATTCTGTTTGATGGTCGCCACTGTTTGTTTTGAAAGTCGAATAGCTTGTGGAATTTTAGTAAGATCTGATGAAATGATCGTCATTTTGGCCACATCCATCGCAATATCAGACCCTTTACCCATGGCGATACTCACATCAGCAGTTGCCAAGGCAGTACTATCATTAATACCATCTCCCACCATAGCGACAATCTTCCCTTTATCTTGTAATTCTTTTACGAAAGCAGCTTTATGTTGTGGTAGCACCTCTGCTTTGAAATGTTTAATACCTGTTTGCTTAGCAATAGCCTCTGCTGTCGCTTCGTTATCGCCAGTTAACATATAAAGATCTATTCCCATTTCCTGTAGTTGCCTAATGGCGCTAAAAGAAGTTTCTTTTATAGTATCAGCAATTGCAATTACAGCTAAAGCTTCTTTACTATTTGAAAACCAAACCACCGTTTTGGACTGTTTTCCCCATTCTTCGGCTTGCTTTTCTAGGTGGTTGTCAAAAGTAATGTTGTTTTCTTTGAGTAACTTTTTATTTCCCACATAATAGGTCTCATTATTATAAGTTGCTTTTACTCCTTTACCTGTAATACTTTCAAACAAGGTCAACTCGGCAGTTTCAACTCCATCCAAGAATTTAACGACAGCTTCTGCTAGTGGGTGCTCTGATTGTTTCTCAATACTCACTAAGATTTTATTGGCCGTTTCATCATTATGTAACCAAAGTATTCCGGATACTTCGGGTCTGCCTTGGGTAATGGTTCCAGTTTTATCTAAAACAATGGCATCCACCTTCTTTGCTAATTCTAGACTTTCTGCATCTTTAATCAATATACCCTGTTCTGCCCCCTTGCCTACTCCTACCATAATAGCTGTAGGTGTAGCCAATCCTAAAGCACAGGGACATGCAATAACTAAAACTGTAATGGCAGCCAAAAGACCATGTACAACACCACTTTCACCACCTATAACCATCCATAAAATAAAAGTAAGGATGGCAATACCCATAACCACAGGAACAAATATGCCTGCAATTTTGTCGACCAATTTTTGTACAGGTGCTTTACTACCTTGTGCATCCTGAACCATTTTAATGATTTGAGCAAGCATTGTTTCTTTACCAACCTTGACCGCCCTAAACTGAAAACTCCCCTTTTGATTAATGGTTCCGGCAAACACCTTCTCATCTGCTTTTTTCAAAACAGGTACAGGTTCTCCACTTAACATGCTTTCATCTACATAAGAGCTCCCTGAGGTAACCATACCATCAACCGCAATTTTTTCTCCAGGTTTCACCAGGATTATATCGCCAACACCCACTAACTCAACAGCAGTTTGAACTTCTGTCCCATCACCTTTAATTATTGTAACTGTTTTAGGTTGTAACCCCATAAGCTTTTTTATAGCTGATGACGTATTCCCCTTAGCCTTTTCTTCTAATAATTTACCAAGAAGTATGAATGCAATAATAACTGCTGCAGCTTCAAAATAAACGTGCGCTTCAAGCCCTCTTTGGTGCCAGAAATCAGCAAACAACATGGTAAATACACTAAATACATAGGCAATCCCAGTACTAAGAGCTACCAGAGTATCCATATTTGCGGAACGATGTTTTGCTTGCTTCCAGGCATTAATAAAGAAGTCCTTTCCGAACCATAGGATTACAGGTGTTGAAAACAACCACATTATCTGATTGGCATAAGGCATATCCATAAAAAACATTCCAATAACCACCACTGGAATAGACAAAATAACGGCCCAAATAGTTTTAGTTTTTAGCAGTTCATATTTTTTAGCATGAATTGCCTCTATTGATTCCTGTTGGTTAGATTCCTGCTCTACAAACAAATCATAACCCACAGATTGCAAAGCTTGTTTAAGCTGACTGGCATTTATCATATTTGGGAGATATTCCACAGTAAGATTCCCTGTTGCGAAATTAACGGATGCATCAACTACCCCTGACTGAAATTTTACAATGCTTTCCGCACTACTAGCACATGATGCGCAGGTCATCCCTAATACCGGAAAGGTTTTTTTACTGTTACAACATCATATCCTAATTCCTTAATTGCTTTAACCGCTTCCCCTACTACTTCCGTTTTGGAGACAGTTATGGCGGCTCTACGATTGTTTAATTCTACCTTATGGGTTTCTATTCCCTTAACCTGGGCCAACCCCTTGTCAATAATCATTGCACAATGTTCGCTTTCAACACCTTCCAATGGAAGATAAACGATTTCTTTAATATCTCTAGTTGCCATTTTTAGTGCTTTAATTTAATACTACAAAATTGGTTATAATTGTAGAATACGCTATTACAGAATTTTGTATTTGATTTGTAAAATTTACAAATGATTTAAAGAATTTAATGTAGAAGTCCTAACTAATAGTACCTTCTTATTATAAATAAGATTAATCTATCTTTTGTCACTAAAATCGATTTGCTGACGAAAAGTAGTTTTACTCCTTAGCATCAGTTCTGTAACCTTGCTTTACAGATGCTTTTTCCCATTCCAAAACTTCCTAAGCTGATATAATGCAATGGAGTGTTGCTCTTTAAGCTTGTAGAGATAACGTACATTTCAAGCCTGTTAGATTCCTCACCGATAACTCCTCTGTTTTGGATTAGGTCATTGGTAAGCTGAAAAAGGTTTGGTTTTTTGAACAGTTCGAGTGCTTCGGTTTCTCACCTTTTGGTAAGCTCCCTAATGGTAAACTTGTTTTCATCTTCACAGCCAAGCTGTGATAGGCGATAGGTTTCCATTTAGATGGTCAGTTCATAAAATGTTCGTCTAACAATCGATGTTCCTATTTCAACGTGCTCGGCTGTTTTCCGTACCAGTTTTTCTACATGATTGTCGTTGAAAAGGTCGATATTTTCTTAAATCTTGGTTTTAGGTTTTCTTCTCGGTTTTTGATTTCTTGAAGCCTGTATTTTTCCAGTTCTTCCGTGAGTTCGCCTAAACTGGCCGATATGATTGATGTTCCTATTTCCAACCGCTCCGCACATTTTCTAATGAACTTCTCTAATTGGGTATCGTTGTATAAATCTAAATTATGCCTTACTGGTGGCCTCCTACTTTGTTGTAACTGTACTTTCAAGGTACTCCTCATCCTGTCCAGACCTTCTAACTTGATACCACCCACTACCGTTAATTGTAGTATTTCGTTCTCGTAGATTAATTGGTCTGTGCTATCGATTTGTAATTTCATTAAAAAAAGTTTTTGCCTACATATATGTAGCAAAACCACAATATCTTAATCAATCAGCCAAACACAACTTAATTTTATACTACATATTTTGTTTCTATATTTGTATTTTAACTCAATATCTTGTATTAAATCAAACATTTATGACTTTTGGCGAACGTTTAGGATTGGTACGTAAAAGAAAAAAGCTTTCGCAGGCTGATGTCGGTAAACTTATCGGCATTAATGGCGATGCTTATGGCAGATATGAGCGTAATGAAGTGAAGCCTACCATTGAGATGGCCACAAAGATTGCCAATGCCCTAAAGGTGTCTTTGGATTATTTGGTGGGCAGTACCGATTTAGTTTTGGATACCGAACTACTAAAACGTATTGAGCAAGTCTCTAAACTTACCCCAAAAGAAAAAGAGCATATATATATTACTATAGATGCTCTTATCCGTGATTTTAACGCTAAAAAAGCGTATGCTTAATGTATGCTTAATTTTTCTTTTTAATCAATAATAAGCCCACAAAAGTAATAGATAAAACTACCGAAGCTATTACTATAGTCTTACGTTGGCTTTCTATTTGGGCTTTTTTCTTTTCTACTTCTATCTCTGTAATGTCATCACGAATTCCCTCTAATTGAGTTTCGTATTTCTCACTAACAAAAGTATTTATATAAAGAATAATATTGAAAACTAATATCAAAGGAATACCAAACAACAATATTTTTTTAATTATATTCATAGTGTTAAAATTTTGGGCCTCTTAATGCTTCAAATCTTGCATTTTCAAAATACTGTTTTGGGTCTATTCCTTGATTATGTAAATTAATTTGTACTGGTAATGCTTTTGGCGCTATTGCGTGAACATTTACACCTCCTGCTTTTAACGCTACAGCTGTAGAAGTTGTACAGTTGCTTAATAGCAAATTATATCTACCATCTATAACTCCTGTTCCATTTGGATTAGATGCTCCATTATTATACCTATTATTCAAGTTTTTATAAACTTCACTTGCATTCACATTATTAACGGTTTGTATTGTAGTAGGATACTTATTTGTTCTATCACTTAAAAAATCTTGAGCTTCTTGACCTGTCTTTTTTATTAAAACATTATCTCCTGTTAATCCATAAGCCCCCATAGATGGTGAATCACTACCGTTATATCTACCATTTGAAAAAACTATATTGTTCCCTATTTGTATATAAGTATGACCTATGCCATCTGTTTCGGTTAAAACTTTAACAGTAGCATCTTTACCTACAGAAAAAACAACAACATCATCTAATATTGATGCTCCATTTCCATCTGTCCATCCTCCAGACTCTGTAAATGTAACTGTTCCTAGTTCAGGGTGGTTAAAAGTATCTCCAGGTTTGGCATTATCTGGACAAGTAGTACAACGCCCATCAGGGTCTATTACGCTAACCCAGTTATTTCCCATTGCCATATATGGGCTAAAGAACTCGTGTGCAGGGTCAACAGTTAGCCAACGGTTTATTCTCGGGTCGTATAATCTTGCTTCGAATGCAACCTTTCCAGTCTCCTGGTCAAGTTCCTGGCCCTGGTAATTATACCTATAATCCCCAACAACATTTCTACCAGGCATTGCCATCCGGCCGGGATAATAATCCGAGGCTCCTTTTAACCCAGGTGTGCCTCCTGTTCTTCCAACCAACGCCCTTACCTTTCCTAAATGGTCTGTAGGCTCGTACGTACTGGTATTGCCTGAACGAAAATAAACCCCCAATCTACTATTTCCGAAAATAGAGTGTTCACTAACTGTGCTGCCATTATAAATAGCTAATACACCTCCCGAAGCATCTCTAACATAATATTCAGATTTTATCAAACTTCCTGTACTTTGATTATTAATCTCCTTTTTAATCCTATGACCTCGATTATTATATAACAACTTTATCAAAAATAAATTATTTTTTTTAACCTCTGTTACCAACCTACTTGTATTATACAACATACAATATAGAGTGGTCAACATTTTCTACCAATTAACCTATAGCATTTTACATGTAGTTATTCCATGGTTGACTCTTAATATCCTCGGAACTTATAATGGCAGTAACAACATCTTCAACTCGTAAAAACTGATTGGGTTTATCTTGTGGATACTTATATAAAAGTTGATCCATGGTGTAGGTCTTCAGTCGAAATTGAACTTTTTGAACTGATTAATAAGAGAGTATTGAATCTAATTTAAAATTTGATATTGTTTTTTCTTATATAAAATTTTTGATTTAATTAATTCAGGTTGCTTTAATTTTCGCTGAGCTCTTCCATGTTACATATCAACAGGTACGAGATTATTTATAGATTCGTGATGTTTTTGGTAATTATAGAACTGAACAAATTCTTTTAATTTAACTTCTAATTTTCCAGGGGAAAAGTAATTGGATTTATTTACAAGAGTTGGAAAAACTGGTAAGGACCAATTTATTGATATTGGACGACTTTGGGCTACAAGGTTTTGACAACCATGCTAGGAACGCTTTAATGGATATTATTGATGAACAGTATAACAGAAAATCAACAATAATAGTCACCCAAATACCAGTCTCTGCCTGGTATGAGATCATTGGTGGAGATGGAACGCAAGCTGACGCATTACTCGACAGAATTGTAAACTCATCACATCGATTAGATTTAAATACTGGAGAATCTTTAAGAAAGGGAAAGTTGAATAGCATTAAAGCTTAAATTTTTTTTATATCATTGTAAGATCTTTCAAAGTGGCGCAGTTTGACCGAAACAGGTGGCGTCATTACTCCGAAATAGCCAAATTAAATCATTCAATAGCCACATATCCCGATAAAGACTGGTCTAAAAATGGAAAACAATAGTAATAATTACATATACAAATAAAATGGAAAAAATAATTTTAATTACTTTGTTAATGTTAGGAATAAATATTTATTCTCAAAATTTGACTATTAATAAAATTGAAAAATGGGATCAAAACTTAGAGGTAGTAACGGAACTATTTGATAATTTAGAATTCACTATTAATGAAATTAGTTTTAAAACTAAAGACTCAGGTTTAAGATACATTATCTATAAGGATAAAGAATTAACAGATATGGTAACTAATACAAATTATGGTATTCAATATAGTTATAATAATTCTGTTTATTTAGTAAATAGATCTACGAGCATATCCTTTATTAAAAAAAACAATGGGTGGCTTATTCAAACAAATGCCTTTTATTATAAAAACGGAAGTAAACCTACTAGGAGTATAAATACATCTTTTGTTCTTTTTAAAAATGGTAAAATGAAAAATATTTCTAAAGATGAGTATAATAAAATATAGGAAATCTTTTAATATTTTAAAGCTCCTAAGACTTCGTTGACTCAACATACCCTAATCCTCCACACCTTCTTTTCCTATTGATTTGTGAAATTTACAAATGATCTAAAGGTTTTCGTTTGTCTTCTTTTATTTGCTTGAAATAGCTAGGAGTTAATCCGGTAACTTTCTTAAATTGATTACTTAAATAGGCTACACTAGAATAATTAAGTCTATGCGCAATTTCACTTAGTGACAATTCATCATACACCAAAAGCTCCTTTACTTTTTCTATTTTCTGAGCAATAAAATATTTCTCAATAGTAGTTCCTTCTACCTCTGAAAACAAATTAGACAAGTAATTATAATCATGGTTCAATTGTGTACATAATATATCAGAAAGATTCATTTTAGGTTCATTATCCGCATGATGTACTTGATCAATTATAATGGTCTTTATCTTTTCAATGATTTGACTCTTTTTATCATCAATTACTTCAAATCCTAAGGGAATTAGAATCTGCTCTATACTATGTTTCTGTTCAGAGTCTAACGGCTTTTCCAACACCACTTCCCCAAGCTTTATTTTTTTAATCCCTAAGCCTAATTTTTCCAATTCACTTTGCACAACCATGATACATCGGTTGCAAACCATATTTTTAATAAAAAGCGTTGTCATCTTTTTAGTCTCCTTCTACTTTTCAAAAGTATTCCTTACACTTTTGAGTTTATACTATTACCTTATTCTAATGTTCAATCCCATGTATAGTTTACCAAAAGAAAAGGTAAACTTTAACACCTTAAAGGTACCAAAAAGCGTCGATAAAATCTTTAGACTGATCCTTTTTAAAAAATATAGAAAATGAAAATTGCATACGTATATGTTTTTATAACTACCGTAAATCCACAAATTATCATCAAAGATTAAGAAATACAATTTAATACTACTATTCCTTTTAATATTGGAATTTCTAAACACATTTTTTCGTATTTAATCCTAATCTTTTATGTAGGAATTCATTCAATTTTAATATGTTTTCCTTAACTTTAATATACCCAATCACCATTTAGCTAACATCTTACTAAACGCTCCAAATCCTTATTAAATCTAAAGTAATTGGTGTATTAGTATTAAATTAATTACTCGTCTATTAAGGGATTACTTGATTTCAATCTACAAGTTGCTACATTACTACATTGTAAGGATTGTCGTAATAAATAGGAAACAATGTAACATAAGGTTCTTTCTTGATTAGAATTCAAAAAAATAAAGCGTATCCAACTACTATATTTTATGGGAATAAGAGTAGTTTACATTATGAATAAAGCAATAAGTAACTTGATAAAAAATGACAATTATATGTACTCTTTAAGGAACAATTTAGAATTCCTCCTTAAATGTCCTATTCTTGAAAATATATAATTCAATTGAACTGTTTTATTCTATGATAGTACATTAACGATGATTATTAATTTAGAAAAAATGAAAAAAATAGTACTAGGACTATCATTTTTAGTTACACTAATTAGTTTTAGTCAAAAAAATCAAATTCAAGTCCTTAGCAACCCCGTAACAATTGGTAAAAGTCTAATTGACAGCTCAACATATAAAGGAATTGAATATGTTTTTCCAGAAGAAATTTATAAAATATTTCTTGATACAACAACGGGATTTTTGACCGCACAACTTAGAGGTGTAAGCAAAAATGGAAAATGGCTAAACAGCACAGGACAAATTGTCCAATATGACATCAATAACCAAAAAGTATTGTGGACCAAAAAAATTGCATATCAAACTAGTAATCTAAAACTATTCAGTAAAACAATGATCTTTACGGTATCTAATAAAAGTTATTGTCTAGATATCAATACAGGAAATGAACTTTGGGAAGTTAAAAACAATATTTATTTGGTATCCCCAATTGATAATATTGGATTTGGATATAATTTAAAAGGGTTAAAAGTAAATTCAAATGAATTTGAAGGAATTGATTTAAATAATGGGCAGGTCCTTTGGAAAAGAGAACTAAATGGTGAGTATGGTTGGAATGATGTATTCTACACAAACGATTCAACCTTGGTTGTAGCTGCTGCCGGTTTACATTCTTTAGATACAAAAACAGGGAAAGGTTGGGATTACAATACAATTACAGGGAAAAAGGACTATACCGAAACGGTCGTAAAAAATGTAGTTGGTGTTGGTCTAGGACTACTCACCGGTACCGGATTTATATCTTCCGGAAATAATTTAGTGAGAGATGTGGTATCTAATAAGATAGTTGACAGCTCCAATATCTATATGGCATCAAAAGAACAACTGGTAAAAATTGATAAACTTACGGGTGCAACTATCTGGAAATTCCCCTTTTCAAAAGACTTAGCGAGTAAATCTTCCATTTTCATCAATGACAGTCAAATTTTCATGATTAATAAGGGTATGGCATTCATGGGTAATAAAGCATTAAATTTTGGTAAACCATTTTTTGCAGCATTTGACAAACAGACTGGAGAAAATAAATTCTTAACAATAATAAACATTGAAGACAATCCTATTCTAAGTTACAAAGTCCTAAATGGAGAGGTTTTCCTAGTATATAAAAACAGAATTGAAAAATATTCAATGGTAACAGGGGAACTAATTACTGGAAAAGAATTTCCTGAAGAGCTTTACGGAGAATTAAAACATTTTATTGGGAATCAAGTTTTTATAAAAAACGAGAATGGGGACTTGGTAAGTCTTCCACAAACCGACACCTCCAAAATATATGTTTTTACAAGTCAGAATAAATCATTAACAATTGACAGTGAATTGAATATCTCAAAAACTACAGAATATGATGATGTGAATATTTACTATCTGAAAACTAAAGATTTAAAATTTTTCGCAAAAGACAATAAGGCATTAGTTATAAATAATGATGGGCAGCAAATTGCAGAAATTGAGGTGACTTTAAACGCTTTTATTATTGGGGACACTTTATATGATACTAAAGACAATCGTTTTATTGCTGTAAATTTGATGGATTTGGTTACTAATCAATAAGTTTGGAAAACTTAAATTATAGTTCGCAATTCTATGTATTCAACCGGATCCAAAATGGTTTTTATATCACTATCAATCTTTGGGTTAAACAAATCTCTGCTAATGGTATAGGTGTCTAATTGCTCTTCAGGATAGCTTAAATTCACCAACTCCTTTACCCCAGTTTCATTAAGGCTGTCCGAAAGCCAGTCTTTTACATGATCAGGAGGTAAAATCACTGGTTGTCTTTTTTTAATGTTATGTATTTTTTCAAACAGTGGGGTTGCTTGTTTGGTTAAGATACTAAAAGTAATATAAGTTCCTATAACTGTATATATGCCTGCCAAGGCTAATCCCTTACCCTCCTTCTGTTTGATATAAAATGGATACTTTTTCTTGTTATGCTCATGAGGTTCAAAAAAACCATCTACTGGAATAATACAACGTTTGGTCATCACAGATTCCCTATATATGAAATGATTAAAAAGCTTCTCTGATTGTGCATTTAATCCTGAACCATAATTAAGGGCTTCTTTATAATAAGAGAGAATTTCATCGGGATTTTTATCAGTTGGAACTATACCCCAAACCCCGGGAGCAAGTACATCCGACTTCTCCTGTGGAATTACCAGTACATTAGGATGTGAAAAACCATTGAGATGATAATGTGGATTACTCATCAATGGTCTTAATCGTTCATCACTTACGCTAACTTTAAATTTATTTTCCCAAAATGCTGGTTCATGCCAATTTGAAATATGGAAACACATATTTAAATTTTTAATAGTCATGAAGTTACAAAATATATTAATTCAGTCTGGGATCAGGTTTTAAGTCTAGCTTTCTTGTCTTACGTATTTCAATGCTACAGAACCCAAATTCCTCTATCACCTTACCATAGCATTCATACACACCAATTCCATGAATCGGGTATTTGTGGACTGTATCATGAAAATGTACCGTATCAAAATAGTCACCTTCTCTGTCGACAAAGGTGCAAAAACGCATTAAGTTTTCATTGGAAGCTTCATGAAAACGAGTATTAACAAGTTTGCCATATAGGAGTACTTCTTGTCCTATATGACTACTCATAGCTTTAGCCTGGATGCTGTTCTTAAAAGGTTCATTAATCAAACTAAAATAATCATACAGTGTAAAACCAAGTAATTCCATCTGATCATATGCGTCTTCAATCCAACTTGAAGGTAATTTAGGTAGTATAAAAGATTTATGTGTCGGTTTGAATAATTGCTTTTGAACTGTTCGCTGTTTATTGGCATTCAGCTTAAAAATAGCATGCCATAAAAGTGTGGCTTTAGAAATACCTGTAAATCTAAAAGCTCCAATTCTGATTAAAATGGTAAGTTGTTCAATACTAATCTGTACACGATCAATAAAATCATCTAATGAGATATATGGACCATTAAAGTTACGCTCGGTAAGTAGTCGTTTTATTGTATAATGCTCCAGGTTTTTCAAATAACCTAATCCCAAATAAATGGTAGTTCCGATGATTATATTAGGGTGATCACTTTGATTAATGCAAGGAGCTTCCACCTGTCCACCACATTTTATTGTTTCATGCACATAATGCTCTGTACTATAAAAACCTCCTCCATTGTTTAGGACAGCCACCATAAACTCCAGAGGGTAATAACACTTTAAATAAAGGCTCTGATAACTCTCTACCGCATAGGAAGCAGAATGCCCTTTAGCAAAAGCATATCCTGCGAAGCTCTTAATCTGATTCCATACCTCAAAGGTGAGATTATCATCATAGCCTCTAGCCCTGCAATTGGCAATAAACTTTTCTTCAACAGCTATAAATTCAGCCCGAGATCTGAACTTACCACTCATACCACGTCGTAACACATCAGCCTCACCCAAGGTAAGACCAGCAAACTGATGCGCTACTTTAAGCACATCTTCCTGATATACCATAATGCCATAAGTCTCCGGCATAATATCTAAAAGAATAGGATGTCCTTCTTTACGTAGTTCTGGATGACGTTGACGTTTGATAAACTCCTGTTTCATACCAGAACTTGATACACCAGGTCTAATAATTGAACTGGCAGCTACGAGTCCTAAATAATCCTGTGTTTGTAATTTTTGCATTAAACCACGCATAGCCGGTGACTCCACATAATAAGCACCGGTAGCCTTACCTTCTTTAAGCATGGCATTAACTTTAGGATCTGTTTTAAACTTCTCTACCTCAGTAATATCAATTGGTGGAGCTTCCGGCTTATTGTATTTGATAATCTCAAGTGTATCTTTGATTTTAGCTAGCCCACGCTGCCCAAGAATATCAAATTTAAAAATACCTATATCCTCCGCAATAATCATATCAAACTGCACCGTTGCAAACCCTTTAGGAGGCATATCAGTTGCTGAAAAATAATGAATAGGCTTATCCAAAATCAGAATACCACAGGAATGTACACTAACGTAATTGGGAAACCCTTGTATTAACGTACCATATTTAATGACCAAAGCACCAAATTCATCCTGTTCGGGCTTTTGATACCTGCCCACACTAAGTTTATCAATATCTTCTTTAGGCAACCCAAATACTTTTCCCAATTCTCTAACTACAGCACGATACTTAAATGTATTATAAACTGCTAAAAGCGCTACATTCTTAAATCGACTAAAAATATATTCTGTGATTTCTTCACGCTCCTTCCAGGAAAAATCGATATCAAAATCTGGTGGAGATGTCCTGTAAGGATTGATAAACCGCTCAAAATATAAATCTAGCTCAATTGGATCAACATCAGTAATTCCTATGAGATAGGCTACGATACTGTTAGCCCCACTACCCCGGCCCACATGTACAAATCCCTTTTGTTTTGAATAGTTTACAATGTCCCAATTAATCAAAAAATAGGACACAAAGTTCATTTCCCTAATAACTTTCAGCTCTACTTCTAATCGCTCTTTTACCTTCTGTGATGGATTAGAATAGCGCTTAGGAAACCCTTCCTCACAAAGTTTCTTTAAAAGCTCAAAATCGGCTTCTACACTTTCTAAATACAAGCTCTGATTTTGAGATATCCGGTTATTTCCAAACTCAAAGTATATTGTGCATTGTTCCAATAACTGCTCCGTATTACCTAAGATAAAATCAAACTGCTCAAATCGTTTTCTAAGTTCATTGAGAGTATACATTTTATCAGTCTCCCTACATTCTTCTGACTTAGGAAGCTTACTAAGTAGTATATTATTATCAATAGCACGTAACAAACGATGAGCATTAAAATCCCGTTTATTTCTAATGGTTACCTGCTGCTGTACTACTAGCTTATCCGTATAGCCTTTATAAATAGAAAAAGGCAAGCGTCTGAGATCCTCTACACCAACCCCTATAAACTCATAGGGCTTAAAATGAACTTTCTCCAGCTGCATTACCTGTTCTAAAGGGTAAATAACAAACACATTCTCAAACTCCGGAGCCATATCCGGAACTGCCTGCTTATTAATTGAAAGCTTAGACAAAAAGCTGTTGAGCTCATAAAAGCCCTCATTGTTTCTTGCGACTCCAACAAACCGTTGGCTTGCACCATTTCTAAAATCAATTCCAACGATGGGTTTTATACCAAAGTCTTTAGCCTTCCTAATAAAATTAAGACAGGCTGACGTATTGTTTATATCCGTTAACGCAAGTGATTTTATACCATGGGCTGCAGCCATCTCCAAAAGTTCAATCTCTGAAAATGTCCCGAACCTTAAAGAATAATATGAATGACAATTTAAATACATTACTGATTTCGATGTGCCAATAGTATTGGAGGTTCCCCGTTAAAAGGATTGCTTAATCTACCTATGGTCTTTGCACCTATAGCAGCCGCCTTTTGTACACTTAACTCCCCATAACGTTTTCTTATGGTATCCATAGCCTTATAGAGATTTAACATTTGCTCAGAATCATCAAACATATTGATTTGATAATTCCCCATTACCAGATCCGTAAGCTTCACGCCAACCAACCGGATTAATAAGCGTCTTTGATAGAGCTTATCAAATAATTCCATGATTTTTGGAATGATGATATGATCCGCATTGGTATATGGAATTTTGACCTGTTTGGTATAGGTATTAAAATCTGCATATCTAATTTTAACACTGATACAGCCCGTCATTCTATCACCAGTCCTAAGTCCGTAAGACAAACTTTCAGCCATAGCAAAAATGACAGTTCTTAACATCGAAACATCTATAGTATCTCTTTCAAAAGTGCGCTCCATTGAAATAGATTTACGATCATAAAAAGGAATCAATGGTGGATTATCCAGTCCATTTGCACGCATCCAAATGGTCTTTCCATTTTTACCTAATACACTAACCATCATCTCCAGTGGCATCTCCTGTACCACACTAATTTTATCAATTCCAAGATTTCGAAGTACTTGATACGTTTTATCTCCTACAGATGGAATTTTTTTAATCGATAAAGGTGCTAAAAAAGATTTTTCAAACCCTTCTCCAATCTGTAATTGATTATTTGGTTTAGCCTCACCTGTAGCTACTTTTGAGACAATTTTATTTGATGATAACCCAAACGATATTGGAAGACCTGTCTCCCTTATAATGGTTGAACGCAATTCCGAAGCATATTTATACGTTCCGAAAAACTTATCCATACCACTAAGATCAGCATAGAACTCATCCACACTGGCCTTTTCAAAAACTGGTACCTTTTCCTTAATAATATCAGTCACCATATTGGAATACTTAGTGTAAATAGACGCGTTACCACGAATCACAACAGCCTCGGGACACAAACGTTTAGCCAGTTTCATAGACATTCCTGAATGAACTCCAAATCGTCTGGTCTCATAACTACATGCCGAAACAACACCTCGATCACCTGTTCCTCCAACAAGTAAAGGCCTTTTCTGCAAACGACTATCAATTAATCGCTCACAGGACACAAAGAAAGTATCCAAATCAAGATGTAAAATTTGTTGTTTCATACCGCAAAGTTAGCTACATATAATAGTAATTATTGCTTATATTTGTAGCAATATGAAAATGATAGCGAAAAATATTAAGTACCTAAGAGAGCTAAAAGGCCTTACCCAGGAAACTTTTGCTGATAACATGAATGTTACTCGCTCAAGGATCGGATCCTATGAAGAAGGACGTTCTGCCCCTACTATAGAGTTTTTAATACATCTGTCTGACTATTTTAAAATTCCAATAGATATTCTATTACGGAATGATCTGACTAAAGCTCAAGACACTTCATTTATTGAGGTCGGAAATAAGCGTGTATTGTTTCCTATAATGGTAGATGAAAACAATGAGAATCTTATTGAAGTCGTTCCTGTTAAAGCTACAGCTGGATATCTTGCAGGCTACGATGACCCTGAATATATTGAGCAACTACAAAAAATCAAACTTCCGTTTTTACCCACAGGAAAACACAGAGCATTTCCCATTAAGGGAGATTCCATGCTTCCGATGAAAGACGGCTCATATGTTGTTGGTCGGTTTATAGAAGACAGAAATGACATTATAAGTGGTAAAACCTATGTACTGCTTACCTTAAATGATGGTATGGTATATAAACGTGTATACAACCAGATTGAAACCAATGGAACGCTTCGTCTTGTCTCTGACAACACTCTTTATGAACCGTATGAAATACCTATTGATGAAGTTCTAGAACTTTGGGAGTTTACCTGTAGTATTAATACTCAGGAATACGATGAGCGAGAACTAAAAATATCTAGTATCATTAGTATGTTTAATAGCCTTGGAGTGGAACTCAAAGCCTTAGAAAGAATAATGAAATGATGTACACGATTATTGATATAGAGACCACCGGACAAGGCAATAAAATAACTGAGATTTCCATTTTCAAATACGATGGAGATAAAATTGTTGATGAATTCACATCACTGGTCAACCCTGAGTCCTATATCCCCGATTATATCACAGCACTTACAGGCATTGATAACCACATGGTTTCAAATGCTCCAACATTCAAAGACCTTGCTGACAATATTCTATCCATCACTGAAGCCTGTATATTTGTTGCTCATAATGTCAACTTCGACTATACTATTATCCGTAACGAATTTAAAGCCATTGGAATTGACTTTACCAGAAAGAAACTCTGTACCATTAGACTAGCAAGGAAATTGATCCCGGGACATCATTCCTACAGTCTAGGCAAACTGTGTACAGCTCTTGGCATCACCATTGAAGATCGTCACCGAGCACGAGGAGATGCCCAAGCGACCGTCACTCTATTCAAACAAATTCTTGAGACTAAAGACTCAGAAAGTGTTATTTCAGATTTTTTAAAGAAGAATTCGAAAGAAGCTACACTACCACCCCATCTACCAAGTACTGTTTTCAATAACATCCCTAACGCTCCCGGCATCTATTATTTTAAAAACAAAAAAGGAAAAGTTATTTATGTAGGTAAGGCCAAAGATCTAAAGAAACGGGTTCTAGGGCATTTTTACGATAAGTCCGACAAAGAGCTCTCATTATGCCGAGAAACTACCGATATTGACTTTGAATTATCCGGAGGAGAGCTCATCGCGTTACTTATGGAAGACGCTGCCATCAAACACCATTTCCCGGAATACAATGTAGCTTCAAAACGAAACACTACCGCCTATGGTATATTTACTTATGAAGATAGAAATGGAATAATACATTTAGCCTTCAATACCTTAAAAAGAACAGTGGCACCATTTATCACATTCTACCATATAACTGATTGTAGAAATTTTTTAGAAAAGCTATGTATGCAATTCGAACTATGCCCAAAGTATTGTCATCTGCAAGAAGGTGTTCAGCAGTGTAGTCATTATAAAATTACTTCCTGTGGAGGTATATGTAAAAAAGAAGAATCAGTTGAAACATATAATCAAAGAGTCAATGAAGCGCTAAACTACACTTACAATAAGACATTAAATAAAATCATCAAACAACCAGGTCGTAACCTCGAAGAACAAGCATTTATACAAATCAAAAATGGCATCTATCTAGGATATGGTTTTATTGATAACTCAGAACAAATAACCAACTCAGAAGCCTTAGAAAACTACTTAATTCCTCAAAAAGACAATATCGATGTACAGAAAATATTGAGAAGACAAATAATGAATACGTAATTCATTAAACTAGGATTGTTAACGAACATTCATCAACCACAAATCCAACTAAATACTTTCTAATGTAAGAAATAGACTCTAATTTGCTTGTCTATAAAATAATGGAGTGATAATAGAATTACTTGGATATTGTTTCCCTAAATTTTGAAATATTTCGATAATTTTTTACTTAGTCAAAATATATATTCCTATATCCAATCCCTAAGACTTATTTTACTAATCACTGATATACCTTTTGCCAATTTCTACAGCAATCTCCCCTATAAATTCCCTTGGCACATCCATTATTCTATCGTAAAAAATATTAATAGTTGCGCTATTTATCGAATTTCTTCCTTTAAATTCTGGAATATTTCTAGTCTTATCATTTAATAATTCTTCAGAGTGTTTTATTGAGTTGTTTAGCACACGAATATTATTTATGTCTGAAAAGAAATTTAATTTTATTAAATCAATATTTCGTGTTTTAAAAAATTTAATCAAATCATTCCATTTGTACAACCCATTTTTAGATTCTCCATATGCTAAAGAAATCATTTTTTTAAGATGAATTTCAAATTGCATGTATAAATATACAATCCTCATTTGGTACAAAGAGAACAATTCTTTTTGTAAAATATAGATTTTCATTTCTGTTAGAAATTGTTTTCTTACATCCTCATTTCGTCTTCTACCCAAATCAATTATCTCTATTTTGATTTGCTCGGTCATTTTACTAATAATTGAATCAAAATGATTCTTTGGATAATTCGAGTGCATTGAATTAATTAGGTATAAATTAACTTCTCTTTCTGTCATAATTAATTGAATTAAGAAATCAAAACAATCCTGATAGCATAATAGAGTCAAGATAATAAAACCTTTTTATTCAAAAACAATAAAGAATGCATAATGTAATTATGAATATAAAGGTTTATTAAATTTATATCAACTCAATTAAGAAAATATTTTATTGGATTAAGAAAAATATTGACATATATTAAAATTCCTACATTAAAAACGGATACATCAAAAAAAAGTAAGTGCAGGTTATATGAAAATTTTAAGTAAATTTATTTATTAGCGATAACATTTTAAAGTATTAAAACCAATTAATCAAGAGATATGACAAAAATTAACCATCAATTTTTAAATGAAACTTTCTTCATTCCAAACTGGGAAATTTCCCACCTATTTCTAGGCACTTTTAACCCTGAAGGAGGTGATAAAGTAAATTATTTCTATGGTCGAAATAAAAACCAAACATGGAAATTATTAAGTGAAATATTTAATGATGATTTTAATCCTAAGAATTTCAATTTCTTTATAGGAAAACTAAAAAAACACAAAATTGCTTGTATGGACATGATCAAATCCGTAGAAGTCCCTGATGACAAAATTTCCTTCATAAATGGCAAAGGCTATTCAGATCCTAAACTCATTAACAATTCGATTAAAAGAGAACATAATACTTCAGAAATTCTAGATATAATTGCTCAAAATAAAGATATAAAAGTTTATTCAACTTGGGGAAAAGGATCAAATTTAGCAAGTTGGAGAAGAGAAATAGAAAAAATTAAAAATATAATACCGCTTGTATCTCCAAGTATGGCGGCAAAAGTGCCCCAAGGTGAAAAAAAGTACATTTACATGCAAAAGAATTGGTCTGAAAATATACATTCAAAATAGTGCTCAAACTTCTTACAAAACACCGTTTTAAGTTAGGTCTAGAATATTCTAACAAGCTTTATTTCAACTCTAAAAAATGTTTATTAACAAGCATATAGAGGACCCATTTCTGGTGGCCCTAGCTAATGGTGGATTTCAAGTAGAAGCATTGGTACAATAAAATTACCTAAAAGGAATCTTTATAAATACTAAAACCTAGGAATATGATAAAGCGAAACAACATACCAAATCCTATTTACAACAATATAACATAGTCTTATATGAAGCTTACTTTGAAAGTGAGGACTCTTTTTAGAACAGATGTTGTTTACAAAAAAAGAAAATAATATTAAGACTCATAGAGTTTAGACAAAGGCTACAAATCTGTTTTAATTTTTTAAATTCTAAACATTAATTTTAATGACTTACCAATAATAAATTATGTCATTATTTAAGAGATAAGTACAATAATTTACATTAATATCGTTCTTTAAAGTTCTAGGTGTATCCAATTTGAAATACCTCAAATCATGTATAGGGTATAATTAAAGAATATTTTGCAGTTTATTCATAGATAGAAAGTGGAAAAGGAAAATAAAAAATATCATTTTTTTTATGGTTTTGATTCTAAACCGAATCAAGTAAGATTCCATTTGGAGGATGATGATCCGTTAGTTAAAAATAAAGTGCTATTAATAAGTACCTACGGATTTAAAACTCCTGTAAATTTATTCTATGAAAAGCATTTTGAAAGGAATAATTTAAATGTAGTTGAACACTATTCTAATGACCAATTAAATATGTATTTCGAAACTGAAAACAAAGGAATTGATGATACTTTCGAGACAAAAGGATATGATAATACAGGGTGTCAATTTTTCTATAGGCTGTTTAAGGAGAATAAGGAATATGAAATGACAATTGATGGATGGGTGTCAGGGGAAAATGGAGTTTATCCGTTTGCGGATATAGGGGTTCGGATTAAAAAACTCTAATAGCGATTGTACACACTATTATTGTTGTAAATTACAACTGACTACTTTTACTCATTTATAAGATTTATTAAATTAAATCCTTAACTAGAAACTTTCCTTTTAGCAACTAAATACAAGTTTTTACACAATTTCATTAACACCTTCAATACTAAATCAAAACACTATATCATACTAATAAAATTATGCAAGTAGATGAATGAAATTTATATCAACCCAACAAAATTGATACAGTTACAAATATTTAACTATTTCGAATTAATTATATGAACCAAATCAAAAATAATTACTATTCAAAAAAAGAGGTGATGGAGCAATCCAAAATCTCTCTATCCTGTTTAACTAATTAGATATTAAAATGTAATTCTGAATATGTTGCCAATTTATTAAAATATAAAATTTTTGTACAGGTCCATTTTCTAAACTTAAAATTAATTCAAAACGGAGGTATGTCTAAATAGATTTTTAAATCTGACTCTTTAATTTTAATACAAATACGACTATTTACGTGATATTTATCGTAAAAACAATAATGTAGATATCCTTCATTTTCCCAATTAGGAATTTCAATTTTTAAATACATTGGTCCTTTGGAAATTTGATATGCATAACATAACGTGTGTATAAAAAAATCATAGAATCTTAACTTATTTGAAAAAGTTGTATCTACATGTTTAGAAAGTAGATATGGTAAGAAAATATGTGGTTTGTTTTGAAGTATAGCAAACCTCAAACATTTCGATAAAACTCCAATAGTAATTGTGTTCTTAAAAGCCATCCTAATAGTGTTAATTTCTAATCAATATCTTAGTTGGTTTAAATATTCCTTAAGTGTAATCGTTGTAATATTTAATCCTTTTGCCTTTATTTGAAGTCCATTATCAGAAGTTAAAAGAATAGGGTTTTCTGATTTGAATTTTAAAGCAACAGTGAGAATTTGGTTATCAGGAGACCGTCTATTATAGTCAATAGGTAATAAAGATGTATCAGATATTTCCATTCTTAAATTTCTCGTATCTATATGACGGTTAATTGATTTTAATGCCTTCTGCACATTTCTTTTTCCTACGTCATCTAATTTAGATTTTAAATTGTCTAATTCATCAATTACTTTAGAAGATAGTATTATGGCATATTCTTTACTAATTTTAGATATAATCTCTGGATAATCTATAAAGACGTTTGTGTCTATTATATAAAGGTTTTCCTTGTTTTTTTTAATCTCCTTTTTAGGTCTTTCAAACTTTGAAACATCAATTTTACCTATCACTTTTAGACCAATTCCGTTATCAGATTTTTGAGAACTGGAATGATGGCCTTTTGTAATGGTATCATCCAACACATTTTTCTGATTATTTATTTCTGATCTCTCTTTACTTGAATTTAATTTAGTGGGTTTTTGTACAGATTTAGTAATTTCACCAGATATTGGATTTACAATAAATGCAAATTCATTTTTAAGTTTGGAAAAATAGTTACCCACCTCATTGGGAAGGTTAACAAAACGGTCAAAATCCTGCTCAACTAAAATAAAAGTGCTTTTTTTAGCTCGACTTGTAGCTACATTAAATCTATTTAGATTAAATGAAAATGAACTTGATTTTGGTATTACATAAAAACAATAGTCTACATCCAAACCTTGCACTCTGTCTACAGATTCAATTAGGTAATTTCGTGAATTAGTCTTTGATTTTAAGTTCTGTTGCAAATGAATCAATGTTTCAATATATGGCGTTAATACAGCTATTTCATTACCTTTTAATACTGTCAACTCATTTAAAACCTTTACCAAAAAACGAATCATTTGATTTAAAACATCACCTTCTTTATTTGAAAACTGAACTAATGTTGGTCCGCCTTTGGAATGCGTTATTTCAGTTAACTTATCAAAACTATTTATATCAGTATCAATATTGTCGAATAAAGATTTTGATTGGATGGTATTGTTATAGAAGCAATTGGTATAAATTGTTGAACGCTCAGTAAGTCTGCGTGTTTCAGTTTTGCGATTAAAGGAAAAACCTTCGGTCTGGCTTAACGTATTCATACCATAAATGAGAGCATCAATATTGGGAAATACTTTGTAATTTTTGTTAGTGACAATCGGTACTATTTGCTTAGGGTCACCTACAACAATGACTTTTTTACCCACTTTACAAGCTGCTGCAATGGTTGTTAAATAAGCTTGTGAAGCTTCTTCTACAATTACATAATCATAAGATTGTGTTTGTTCTTCCCAAATTCTTGAAAACTGATAAAACGTTGTCAAGGTAAGATGTCCTTTGGAAGGAAGTAGGTCTTTGGCATTTAATAGTTTCGGAAACTTTTTTCTTTCTTCTATAGAAATCGGTAGTTTTGAAACACGCTGTTCATCAAAGAGTTTATCAAAGAATGGCTTTTCACAAACTTCTACCGCTGCTTTATTTGTTAAAGCAGTAATTAGAACAGATTTATTTGATAATACTAAACGTGAAACAAGATCTGCTACCTGATGCGTTTTACCTGTTCCTGGAGGACCTTGAAAAACATAGATTATAGATTTTTCAACTTCTGTAATTATTTGGTCTGCTATATCTATCTCTTCAGTAATTAGCTTTGGGTTTACATCACTTTTTAATTCATATTTAAAACTCAATATTTTTTCCCAAAGCTCATTGCCTTCAGTATTAAAGCTCTCACTAAATTCCATTAAATTCTGCAAATACTCAAAAGGCGGTATTGTTGGTCCAAAAGCTAATATTTGATTGTATTGTAGCCTTTCAATGAATTCGGAATCCATTTCTCTAATAAGCATTGTTATCCAGCCTTCACGTTTTGAAGGAATGTAGTCTACAATTTTTGTTTCTGTACAGTTTCTGCCTTTTATTAAATCTGAATACGTAAGGTTTCCCCAAGACTTCGGAAGTTCAAAATCTGGCTTTGGCCTGAAACAATTGAGTTTTTGGTCTAACCTTGGGGCATGTTTGCCTTTTCCAGTAGGTATGTCAACAAAAACATTACCTCTTTTTTCATCTAAACCACGGTATTGCCCGACATATACATCTCCGTTTTGAAATAGGGATACCCCGGTTGCATTCCAAGTTTTCTTTACAGAGAACTCTAATTCTTTAAGTTCTTCTGCATAAAATTTTACTTGATCTTCTTTTGTAACCATTATTCTATTACAATATTTTCGTCCATTACATTAGCCTCTTCATTTTTATTGAAAGTTCCTTTTTTACCTACCTTCTCAAAAAGACTCTCTTTCATTTGTTTGCTTGTCACTAAAATAAGATGAGAATCTGATTCTGTTTTATCAAATACATCATCGATCTCTTGTTCTCTCTTTTTGTTCGGCATCCTAAACAATACTTTCTCTTGTAATTCATCACTAAGAAGTTCCATTTTGTCCCTAAAGATTCTCATTTCAAACTTGGGATAAATTGCAATTAATTGGGTATGGCTTGAATCCAACATTTCCCAATGACTTTTATTTATAAATAACAAACCTCCTCTAGCACTTTTTACTATAAAGTCTATGCTATTGCCCTCTGAGTCTTTGATTCCATATAGAGCAGCGAAATTATTCTTACTATGACCTTCGTTTACCTCATATCCATTTTCCTTCAAATAGTATAAGACTTGCCTTTTAGCATTACTGTTTTCGTCATTCTGCCTATCTTCCGAAATACCGTATCGGTCTTGAATCATACGGTCAAAAGTTTCATTATAGTTTTCCTCTAATGGGTTTTCTTCAATCAATGAAGGGTCTTTTAGTGTTTTTCTTTCCCATTCTTTTAATTCATTAAGTTTATCTTTTGGAAAGGAATCAGGTAAATAATCAAGTAAATCCCCTTTCAATATGTTGGAAACATAATACTTACCTTCACCTGCTACTTTTAAATCCTGCACAAATCTGTTGACAATAATATTTTTAAAAGACCTTGTATATGGTATCCCGTCACCATCATATATGTAAATGGGGTAATCATTATAATGTTCCCATTTTTTATAAAATGGTTCTTCCCAAAGTTTAGATTTTTCTTGAAGTACTTGTTCATCTATAGACTCGGTTAATGCAATTTTTTCTACTGCAAAATGATTAACCATTTTACCGCAAATACTATCCACAAAAGCCACATCTTTATTATCAAACTTGACTTTTTCAAAAATAACATCATCGTATTCTTGATCCTCTTTAAGAAAGTAAAGTTTTGAAGTAAACTCTATTTTTTCTAACTTATAAAGTCTTTCTTTTTTATTATTAACTATCTGAATTACAGGGATTACAAAACCACTCAAACCATAGATATTAAGAGTTACAGAATCATTTATCCTCCTGATGATTTCTTTGTTTTTTGTTATTATTTCTGGACTATATTTAGATAACCATTTAATTGTATTCCACGTAATTTGTGAATTTGATTTAGCCTCTGTATAGAAGCTAATCATTTCATCTTTATCACTATTAACATCTATCATTAATTTTCTGAGGTTAACAATAGCGCTATCAGTGCCATTGTACCCTAACTTTGATAGAAACTGTAATCTATTTTCTTTGTCAATTTCTACCCATTGATTTAACCAAACAGGAATATATTCAGATTCGATAGCATTATTCTTGTCAACACAATTAGATAAAGTTAAACCATGAAAAATAAAATCTGATAGATCGGTAAATTCAATTTTGATTAAAAGATCTAAAAACTTTTGATATGAACTATGAAGTTGTTCTTCTGTACCGTTTTCTTTGTAGTGATCATCAAATTGTGATTTTTTCCATTTTCGATTATTCCCAAATGACATATCAAGCAATTGAAAAACAACTTGTTGAATAGAATAGAAGGTCGAAATCTCTTTTTCTATTTCATAATGAATCTCTTGAGGTTCTAAAATTCTTGTTTTAAAAATGTGTTTTCTTAACTTTCTTTTATTTGTAATCTGGGTAAAAGATTCAATTATTTCTTCAAGTACGTTTGCCTCTCCATCATACTTATTTAAAACATCAGAAAGATGTAATTCTTTTATAATTTTTCCTTTACCAAAGGAAATTGCATTACTAATATCGAAATCTTTTAAAGGCTGCTCATTAATCAGAGTTTTTGCTTTTAAAACTTTAATAACCTCAAATATTTCTTCAGAAACCACTTCACTTTCATCAATCTTATTTAAAATATTATGTACAATGATATGCTCAGAAGTATCGCCTCCATAGTCGGAAGGTGTGAATAGTTTAAACACTTTTAAATTGGTTATAAAAAGTTGTAATAATTCAATTGAAATGTTAACAGGAAGGTGTAATGCTAAATTTTGATTGTATTCACCGGATTCAATAAGTGCCTTAATTAATCTATCCCCTTGAAGTAAACCAATCATTGAGCGATTCTCACTGCATAAATTTTTATCTAGTTCATTGAATATTGAAGAAAGTTCTGTATTTGATTGAATATAAGCGGTTAAATCTTTATCTGAACCGTCAAAAATCTGTATAGCTTCTATTTCTTCAACCTTAAAATTATTGTTGTTATTTGGAACTAGCGTATAATTTTTAAAGAAGTCTCCAAATCCACCATCATCTTCCATCCAATCTAATAGTGTATTGGCTTCTAACATTTTCAGTTCTTCAACCTCTGACCAATCTATATCTGAGCTGTCATCAGTTTTTATCTGGAAAGCTTTTATTAATGCCCCACATTCTTGAACAGGAAGTATCTTTAGCTCAGCCGTTTGAAAGATCGTCTTTATTATTTCAAATTTATCAGTGGATAAATCCTTAAAAGCTTTTGACCAATACACCTTATCAGACGTTTCAAATCTAACCTCATCATCTATAAATAGCCAAGGAATGGAAGCCCATTGAGCACTAGAAATGTCGTCTGGATTATCAATCCAGCTGTACATAGCCTTTAAATCACTTACATAATTATTGATGTTTTTTGTATCAAACTGTTGCGACCATTCCTCAAACAAATCTTCATCCAAAATAAAAGATGTGAATATTTCATCTTTGGCTATTAACTGTTTTTTTAAATCATATGTGAGACCGTTAAACTCTGTCTCCTTGATTCTAAATTTATCGATACTATTTATCTCTAAATCCTCTTTATGACTTAATAGTTGCCATATAGGACGAGGATTATCGCTTTCATCTATAAACAGTTTTAATTCACCAAAGTACTTTGTTTCACCAATGCCAACCATAAACGTACTGTTTTGAAAGAAGTCAATCAGTTTTAGTTTTGATGTAACAGGCAACTTATGAATATTGGTATTTGAAGCTATTCGCTCGTAGGCTAGCGTTTTATCATTAAGATATCCATTGAGTCTATGCAAATAATCTTTTATGCCTGAATATTCATCAAGATTTAGCTGAATGGTGTGATACCCTAATTCCCCAATGAGAGTTTCATATATTGAAGTATGCTCATTTATTAACCAAGCATCTTCCTCGTCAAATAATCTCTCTAATGAGAACAAAGCATTATTATGCACTATAAAAGGAATCTTGCCAAAATCATCTGGGATGTATTTTACAAGCTTATTTAGCCATTTTAATAGTTCTGGTTTTTCATATAATGCTCGTTGGGCAATTATGCTCCCTAAGCTTTCACAAAGTTCTGGCGTAATTTGTTCAGCGAGTTCCTCTAAATCTATCACCTCAACCCCTAAGTAATCATAATCTTTTAAATATTTGGAATCAAGTTTAGAATTTGGAAGTCTTTTTTCGGTATCTATTATAGCATAGAATATTTCGTTGCCAAATAATTCTATTAATCCTGAATCATCGATTATGGTATCTGACAACAATTGTATCTGATCGTTGTCATTGATAACAATTTCTTTATTTTCAAGTTGTTCCAGGTACTTTGCATTATAACTTTCTATAATTTGTTGAGCTGTATCATCTTCAGGTAAAGGGCTTTTCAAAAGTAATGATAAATAGGAACTGTTAGTGTCTTTATCATTAAGAAACTCCTGAGCAAAATATGCCAAGGTTGTTACGTGTTTTTCAGCAACCTTAATCATTATGTATTTGTTCCAAAGATTGTCACCTTGAATACGCTGTCTATCTGATGAGGGTACAAAGTCAGCATTAACTAAGAAGGGAAGCTGAAACCTAGTATCTTCCATTGGTAAATATGTAAACAAACTCGAATATTTCGGAAGACCTTTTGTATATTCTTTTTCTGTAGAAATCTTATTATCAACCAATGAAATACCAAAAGAGATTTCTGTTTGGGTAGCTGATGCGAGTTTAGGCGGTATAGTCTCAATTTCTCTACCTTCTAAATCTGTGAAATAATAAGTTACTTCATTATAATCATTAATTTTTGATTGCTTTTTTAACCCTACATCTAATTGTTCAAACGCTTCATCAGAAACCTCGACATTCTCAAAAGTCTGCTTAGTGTAGTGGAACACTTGATCTGGTTCAGCTCTTTTAGACTTAATAATTTCAATAACGTTATTTGCATCATTCCTAAGAACCGTCACCCCATTTTTTGGAGACCTAAACTTAGAAGTATTTCTTAAAAAAAGTAGAAATTGTGGACGCTTAGTAATGTTATCAATAGCGGTTTTATAATCCTCAATATTGTTTTCGCCCAATTTAAGTGCGAACTGAACAGGATTATTAAAGTTGTTAAAATTACTGTCTGTAAATTCACTAGGTAATCTATTTTGCCATATTGGTATTACTTGCCAAGGAATATCTGTTGAGCCATTAAAACGTAATCTTTGATTTCGGTATTTTAATTTATCTTCATCTAAAAGTTCAGGATATTTTTGATAACGCTCACTACTAAAATAAAAATTATCAAAATTTTCAAACAAAGGTGTATTCCTTAAAAAGGCGAATTGATACCCTCCAGATTTTAACCATACCTCAGTACTATCTGTAAACACAGATTTAAAACCGATTCCTTTATAACCTGTTTTTTTACTATCTCCTCGTTTTGTGCTTTCAGCCGCACTTGTGATAGCCTCAACGTCATCTTTGTTAAAAGGTGCTCCATCGTGCATCACAAAGAAATAATCCCCATTAAAATCAATGTGAAATTCCACCCTTTCCTTGCCCGGTGCATCATCTGCATTTTGAAGCAATTCAAAAATCATTCGTTGTTTTGATGAATACATCCCTTTACCAATTTCACGCATAAGATTAGCAATCATCTTATTAGCCTCTGGATTATTTAACCTTTCAAACCTTAGGCGAATGTATTCTTGATAGGGGTTGTTTTCTAAAACTTCTATTGTATTTGGAATAGCACTTGGGAGTTTTCCTTCATTTTCAATAAATGAGAATTGATAATAACTACCTTGTTTTAATTCAAGATTAGGTGACACAAATACTTTTTGAGATTCTCCTTGAAACATCAAAATATCACCAGTTTCAGAAAACATAACATTTTCAAAGTAAGCAAATGCATCTGAGGATTTACGATACAATCCAATATATTTTATAACAGTGTCAACATCTGATTTTTTCTTTGAAAGGAGTTTTTCTACTTTATCTTGATTTAACTCTGAAACTGATTTTATTTCTAAGGAATACGGATTGTTTTTTCCTTTGGGGTTTTCTACGTGCTTTAGTTCCACTTTATAATAAGCACCATCAGATAAACTTGAATTGTTACCGTAATAAAAAGAAACTCGTTTATCCTCAACTTCTACGCCATCAAAATCAGGGTAATAAAGTTTCATTTTGCTAACAGGATTCGTAAAATGATTAAAAAAACCAGCGTTTTTATTAATTCTTTTAAATGCAGCTATAAATGTCAAATCTTTTGATCTCCAAAAGCTTTTAAGTTGTTCAGTGTAATTAATCATAACAAAGAATTAATATATTTAAGAAATGATTATAAAACTTTAACTATTTTTTGTTGTGTCTTGAATTATTTTCAGCCTTTTTTCCTTATCAATTGGTAATAATTTAATTAGAAATTAATGTTTTAAATGTATTTAATATTCTCATCATAGTTTAAATTCTTGTAGTTTTCTATTATTTCAAATAATTGATGCTCCTCATTAAATCCCCTAATTTTACTACAATAGTCCCTCAAATTATCCGTACTATCAAGCTCTAATTTTCTTTCAATCCCTAAATCTAAGTATTTATTTAATTTATCTATACCAATAAATCTCCTACCTAAAAGATTAGCCGCAATTCCAGTAGTACTACTTCCAGTAAAAGGGTCAAGTATTAAAGCATTAGGCCTGGTTGAAGCTAGGATTAATCTAACCAACACAGATAATGGTTTTTGAGTAGGATGCTTTCCAAATCTTTTTTCCCAAGGACCAATTGAAGGTAATGTCCAAACGTCTTTCATCTGTTTATTATCATTTATCTCTTTCATTAAATCATAATTAAAATAATGACCTTTCTTTTGAGATTTACGTGCCCAAATAATTTGCTCCGTTGAATGTGTAAAGTATCTGCATGCTAAATGAGGAGGAGGATTAGTCTTTTGCCAAGTTATTACATTTAAAATCTTAAAATCCAGTTCATCCAATACTTGTACAATATTAAAAATGTTGTGTACTGTACCACTTATCCAAATCGAAGCATCTTCATTCATTTTTTCTCTAACCGCTGATAACCACTTACGGTTAAAATTGGTCATTTCCTCTCTACTTTTAGACTTATCCCAATTCCCTTTATTAACACTAACTATTTTACCACTTTCAATTGTATTACCACCACTAGAAAGAAAATAAGGGGGATCTGCAAATACCATATCAAACTTACCATCTAAGGATGATATTATTTTTTTACAATCTCCCTTAAACAATTTAAAGGACTCATCTTTAGATTCATAATAATTATTCATATAAATAATTTAAAAGCCAAAAGATACTTATTGTGTGTAGACTTATAGTATCCAATAAATGATATTTGTGACATGAGTAAAGATAATGTTTTAATCAAGTTCGGCAATAGAATTAGGCTTCTTCGAAAACAAAATGACTGGAGTCAAGAAGACCTTTCATTTAAATCTGGATTTCACAGAACGTATATTGGTATGATAGAAAGAGGAGAAAGAAACCCTTCATTAAAAAACATAAGTGTCTTTGCCAATACTTTCAACATATCTCTTTCAGAACTTTTAAAACTAGAAATTAATGAAATGGGATGAGCTATTTAATATTGTTAAAGACCTTGAAATTGGCCATTCATATAAAATTTATGAAGAAAATGGTTTTCTTATAAAAATTATAAGACCTATACGGGATTTTAAAGGATATGATATAAAAAAGAATTTCCAAATCTTCATCAAGGAAGGTGAAAGAGAATTTAGACCAAACCATTTACGTGTTTTTATTGATTTAAACTTACGAATAAGATGTAGGCCAGATTTAAAAGAAGAACTTCTTATTGCATTTGATAATATTTTTTATAAAAATGATCCCATAATTGAAATTGAAAAACTGTCAAAGGAAAAATTTGAACATTGCTTAAACCCAATAACGAGTACAGCCATATTAAGCCAGTTATTCATTATGGAGCAAGAGTATAACTATCATAAAGAAAGTATGTTTGAACCACCTACATTATTCTACCAAGGTTGGATTAGACAATTTTTAGACAGCACTAAAGAAATAGATAATCTATGTATGAGCGTATGTAGATTTCAACCTCCTGCTGTAAAATATACTCGGCTTGACAATAAAAGGCATAAAGCCTTTATATATAAAAAACCACCTCTTTGGTATTTAGAATAAAATTAAAAAGATGATTGGCAGGTATCATTATAATCACTCTGGTAATCAAGAAAGGTAAGGCTAAAATTTCTTCTACTTCAATAGATTCTAATATTATTTATAAATATTCAACAAAAAAAATATTCAATATTGCATGTCTATAGATTAAATTCTAATTCAATATTCTTTTGAGAATCCCATTTTTCAACATCTCCAAGTTTAATAAATATTCAGCTTTATCAAAATATTCCCTCAAAGGTAGAGTTGCACTCAACCAACCCGCACCGTCCGTAACCCATACAAAATCAATATTTTGATTATTCCAATATTGATTCATATTTACATATTCAGTAGCTGTAGATTTCAACTTAGAACCTCCTCCATTATAGAAATTTACTTCAAAGAAATAGAGTTTACCATTGTTATTAATTACATAATCAAGCCTACGAGATGACTTATCCAATGTTATATCAATACCCCATGCATTTTTAATGGCATTAGCATTTGCTTCTTTCAAATATGATAATTTAAGCTCTTGGCATACTTCAATTATATAGACTTCCACAGCTTCTTCCATTTGATGTCCCCCCCTATTTTTTCTACCATTACTATCTAACCCAACTTCTACTCCTGTAGCGTAGTCAACCAAATTTTTTATCTTTTTATCCTTAACTAAATCCCCTAAACCACAACCCACAAAAAAAGAGGCAATATTTTCAGCTTCCTCCTTATTAGGTATTTTTATTGACAAATCAAAATGATCGTATTCAAACGTTTTAAGGTTTGATACAATATTAATTTTTTGTTCTGATTTATTATTAAACCTTATGGCTAATAATAAAGGAATAACATTAACTACTTTAGGGTATTGTAATATTATATTCGACAGCTCATCATGAACATTTTCCTTCCCAATAAGAACATTCAAAATGTTCAATTCTACTTCATATGGCTTAACATTATTATAAACTTTATCCCATTTAACAAAATAATCCCATTGAGTAATTCCTTTTATTTTTAAAGTTGAAATGATATAATTAAATAATTCATCATCTGAATTAAAGTTCAATAGCTTTGATAGTTTTTTCATTAAAAAAGATTAGTAATTAATAATTCTGTAAGATTCCCTCTTTTATTACCTTTCGAATTTATACTCCTTCTCGCGTTTACTCTTAAAACATTAAACTCTTCATACAAATCATCAAAAAAATTATCATCTGGATTTACATTTTTCATATCTGAATTACTTAAAATCCATTGATGACCTAGGCTATTTAATGTCCTACAAAATTCCTTTAACCTTATTTGTTGAGCATCATCAAATACATCTTTAGCATAAGAATTAAAACTTGAAGTCTCACTTAATGGTTTGTATGGAGGATCGAAATAAAATAAAGTACATTCACTAGCATGCTTTAACGTTTCGGAATAATCTCCATTTAAAATTACAGTTTTTTGCAAAACTTCTGATACAACTCTTAAATTATCCTCATTACAAATATTTGGTAATGAGTGAGACCTACCAATAGGAACATTAAACTGGTTTTTTCCATTAACCCTATACAAACCATTAAAACAAGTTTTATTCAAAAATATAAACAAGGCGCTTTGGATAGTTCGCGTAGATTTCCGGGTATTAAATAACAAACGCTTATCATAAAAATACTCTTTGGCTAGTTCTTTATCTTTAAATACAGAATGATACTCTAGCTGGTACATTGAAAGAGTAGTTAACAAATCATCTAAATCATCCTTAATGGTTAGGTAACAATTTGTTAAGTCACTATTTATATCATTTATAACCACTTTTTCAATGTTGGGAAACTTTTCAATCATCCAGAAAAACACTGCCCCACTACCTACAAAAGGCTCTATATATGTAAAAGGTATTTCACTTAAATTTTCAGGTAATTGATTTTCAATTTCATCAATAAGCTGTGTCTTTCCACCAGCCCATTTCAAAAATGGCTTTGCTATACTATTTGGCATTGTGTAGGGAATTTTAATTTAATTGAATCCATTAAAATCAAAAATACTAATCTTTTTAGACCCTATGTCAATTTTTTGATGTTAAAAAATCAATGATTGACTGCTTTATGTATAAATACAAAATTCAATTGCGAAAACTATACTTCTTATCCTATGCCAGTTCTATAATACTTCATATTTATTTTAATCGGTTTAATTGATTTAGAAATCCATTTACATTATAAACTATATTATAAGTCATGAAACAAAGAATAGACTATTCACCATGTAATTAACTTACCTTCACCAATAAAAAACAAATATTGTTAATAACACAATTTAAACCTATTAGCTATCCTTAAAAACTATTCCAAAATAAACATAATAGACAACCTAGTATCTGCTATAAATTTGAATTTAAATAACAATTAATTAAAAGTCTAAAAATGAAATCTGTATCCTTTTTGTTCTAATGAAATTATGGGTCTCCATGGCTAGTGGACAAAATTCCCTTAATAGAAATGATTATCATTAACTATTACATAATTGCAAAACAATAGAAAAAGTATTCTATACTATGTATTTGCCTAAAATATATTAAAGCGAATAAGTTTATATTGCATAAAGTAAATTCTTTGAAATTTCCTTTGATCCCCTTTGTATAAAATAAGGAACTAAGATTACACAATAATATTTCAACATGAAAAAGTCTAATGAAATTTTAATTTATATGAATGCATACGAAAATGATATGAATTGGCTTTTAGAAAAAATTGGGGAGATAAATCAAAAATATACTGATTCTACTCCAACTAATAAATTCAACATATTTTCAATTCTTAGAAAGAGCCATGATGAAGTTAATTTACATTCTCGATTTATAGGCGAAATTTTAGATAAAGAGGGCGTTCATGGACAAAAGGCAAAATTTGCAAAACTTTTTTTAGAAACCTTAAACATAGATGATTTCTTACTTGAAAATTATAAAACAAAAAGGGAATATAAAAACATAGATTTATTACTTACCAATAACAAGAAAGCAATTATTATTGAGAATAAAATTTGGGCTAAAGATCAGGAGGCTCAACTAGAACGTTATTATGATATAATTAAATCCGAGAATTACAGTGATAAGGATATTCATATAATTTATCTAACGCCCTTTGGGAAAGAACCAGCTGAGAGTAGCCTTGGAAAATTGAAAGATAAAATGGAAGTAAAACTGATATCCTATGATAAACATATTACTGACTGGCTAGAAAAGTGTATAAACTTAAGCCTAGAAACACCAAGCATTAAAGAAATTTTGATACAGTATCTAAATTTAATCAAAGAATTAACAGGGAATACAATGTCAGACAAACATAAAAATGAAATTATTGAACTTTTGTTCATACAAGACAATATGAGCCTAGCCAGAAAGATTGTAGAAAGCTGGGATGATGCAAAATTAAAAGTAGAATTAATTTTTTGGAATGATTTATCAATAGTTATAGAGAGGGATGGCTACAAAATCTTAGAAGAAAAAAAATATTCTGAAGAAAAGTTAAAAGGAACTAAAGACCGTTTCCTATGTGGAATTATGTTCGAGATTGGAAAATTAAAGGGTAATAGTATATGTATGTATATTGAAAGAGGAGAAGATGCAGATAATACCTATTATGGTATACAAATTATGGGAGATCAAAATGAAAATGAATTAAATAAATTTAGACAAAAAATTAATAATACTCATGAATGGGGAGGTGAATGGGTTGGTGGCGAATATTTAGAACCCTATATCAATTTTGAACAATTTACTGGAGAAGTATTAAAATTTTCAAATGAGGAGTATAGAAGGAACTATATTTCTAAAAATTGGGAAACTATGAAGAAATATATTGAACAATTTAAAAACCATGTTATTGATGAAAAAGATTAGATACACAAATAACAAAGATGTCTATACAATATGAAAAGTCTAACCCCTGTTTTTAAAGTTTACACACTTTATGGGATAGTGTCCTAAACAAATAACGAATTAAGGCATAGTCTTTCAAACTGTAGGGTAAATTTTTTGGATTATGTTGAGAATTATCATTCATTAATCCTATTAATGAATGATGCGCAAAAGGATACAGCATTTCGAAATATAAGAGAATTGTATGCATTATACCAAAATAAAGCTAAAAAATAGACATTAACTCAACTATCTGAAAAAGTAAAACAAGTGCTCGAAAAAACGGTTGAGATAAGTAAAACCATAGGGAGCGTAGAGAAAAGCAAGATGGCAACACCGTTTCATAAATCAAAAATTATTAACTTTTTAACAGTAACTTACAGTTATACTTACTGTTACCATTAATTATGGAAAAACCAGATAATCCAAACAAAAAACTAGAACTAGTAATTAAAGATTCAAACTTAAATCCTAGACAAAATATCTTAGACAATGGTATATTATTTGACCATTTGGAAAAAAATAAGAATATCAAAAAAATATACTGTACTTATAAACTTGCATATGATTCCTTACTTTGTGGATTAGACAAGAATAAATTAGAATATAAAAAAAATGAATTGACAGCTACCAGAAGTATAGAAAAAGGAGAAGTTAAAGACAAGCAATACAAAAAACTAATATTCGGAATTGATTAAAAGATATTTACCAACAATGTATCCTATGAAAAGTACAAGTCTAATCCTTAACGGTAAATTTAAATAATCTACCCTTAACAAACGGTTTACGAACCTTTGTCAATAAATAAAAAATGAAGAACGTAATTGAAAAACTAAAGAAATTTAGTACGCAAATCGACTTAAAAAATAGATTCGATTTTAATTTTGATATTAATGATAACATTTTCAGTTCCGAAGAAACAGAACAACTTCTAACTGACAAAAATCCATTCGACCAAAATGTAAGATTAAAATGGATTTTAAGCCAAAAGTATAAAACAAGTGCAGAACAAAACTTTATTGACTTTTGGATAGTAAATAATTGGGGGGGAATTAGAGGATTTAAGCCAAACGAGAGGAATATTGAAAAAATTCAAAGATTTAAAAAACAAATTGTAAAGGGGCAATTATCATTGGATTGTTTTAGTACAATTTCTTCTCTTTCAAAAATTTCTTCATTTATTGACCCAGATAATTTTGTGATTTATGACTCAAGAGTTATTTACACTCTTAATTGGCTGATTTTGACTTGTGAAAACCAAAATGGATTTAAAAAAAAGTATTTTCCAATGCCAAGTGGTCGAAATAAAATAATTGCAGATTTTGATATGAATACAATCGTAAATATTTTTCACATTTCGGAATATGCTGAAAACACCGATTTATATGTTAATCAACAAAATGCTTATTTCGAGTTTTGCGATTTCATAAAAACTAACACCAAACTAATTTACGGAGAAGATTCAAAACCTTATGAACTTGAAATGCTCTTATTTACGTTAGCGGACAAAGAAATATTCTCCGAATTAAAAAAACAGTTAAAAATAACTACTTAATCAGCTTTCTAAATTATATTAACAAACCCTTTATTGAAAATAAGACTTCATGGGAGTAGTTTGCGGTAAAAATTCGCTGTGGATATGCTGGAGCATGACCCTCACTTTAACCCAACTTATAGGTAGTTGTCATTCCGCGTATGCTGCCCCCCTTGGAAAATGAATATAGCTAAAATTTTAAATTATTCTGAACCATGTTGACCCCTCTGGATGATTATTTGGGAGCATTTTGCCCATTTGGCTATTTTACTTCTGGATTTGGTTTATTTGATGAATACCATCAAATAGATAACTAGTGGCCGGAAAACCAAAACCAATGAGTCAGAAAAATAAAATGATTAATCATCAATATTATACTTCTTTATATCGAATTTAAAATCAAATAAATCTTTAGGTTCAATTTCTAGAACAATTGCCATTTTTAGTATAGTTTCAATGGTTGGATTCCCAATTCCCTGCTCATATTTACTATAATTACTTTTATTAAATCCAGAATTTTTAGAGACTCCACTCATCTTATCAAATTTATCAGTTCTCACTCTTTTCAAATTCTCGGCAAAAGCCTTCATATATATACTCAATACTTCTTTACTATCCATTTCTACTGTGTTAATAACACAATGTCTTTATTTTTAAAAAAATATTCGTGGTGATATATCACTACAAAACAAATTTTTATTATATTTGTTTCAATAACATATATTTGCAATTCTTCTAAAGAATATTATAGAAGCAATTGCTTTGAATCTCGCCTTTGAAAACTGGTAATTTTTATGGAAACGAGATGATAAGTACCTTTGCTCACGACCCGGGCGTGGGCTCTCTTATCGTTTCCAAGGTATACCAGTACCGCAAAGGCGTAAGTTGAGTTCCACGCCTTTTTATGCGCAAAATTTAACTATTCAAGGTAAAGCCTCTTTTATTGAAGCATTGCAGTTTTATAAAAAGCGATGGTTCAGATAGTAATTAACAAGAAAAATATCATATCTCTTTGCGCAAGGTGGTTACAGGCAATGTCCCTCTTTGATATTCTTTTTATTAAGATACCTAAAAAACCTATTTAACTAGTTATGGGATAATACGAATGTCTTTCCGGAGTGTATTTATCCCTAAGTCCCATAACTGACGTCCTTTAAGATTGTATGAAACAGATAATCAAACATTAATAGTTTCTCCAATCATTACTGTGATCCGGCATAACCCGATACTCCCTAATTTGATTAAAACTACGACCAGATGGTAGTAGGTGAATTTTTTATGCAAGTAACCTAAAATAATTTGTCTATGGTATAAAAATTTGAATTAGTCAAGATTATAGGGGTTGGTGAGATTTCCAAACAATCTTCCGACCCACTATAGTCCTTAAAAAGAACACTGAATCATTAACGAATAAATTTATTACCGAACATGTCCAATTTTATCAGGGAACCTACTTCAAGGGGTTACAAAAAAAGCCTACTGCCATAATGTGAGAGCTATGACAGCAGGCTGAGAAATCAGTTAAAAACCAATTTCAATTAATCACCACAAAATTATGAAAAACAACTCTTCTAACAGGGTTAGGTTACTTATTGTATTCCTATTAATCCTTGTTACTGCCCTATATACTTGCGAGACTTGGGCAACACCAATTAATACCTCGAATGACTTTCCTACTGCAATTCAGCAAAGTGTATCAGGAACAGTTCAAGATAGCGAGGGTATCCCAATTCCGGGAGTGCATATTCTAGTAAAAGGGACTAAGCAAGGGACCTTTACTGATTCGAATGGTCACTTTTCAGTATCTACGAGTTCTAACTCGGTACTAGTATTCTCTTTTATGGGATTTACCACTCAGGAAGTGGCCATAAATAGTAGAACTTCCATTAACGTAACTTTAGTTGAATCTGCAACAGAGCTAGATGCCGTAACAGTGAATGCTGGTTATTATACAGTAAAGGAAAGAGAACGTACTGGAAGTATTTCAAAAGTAAGCTCGAAAGAAATTGAACTGCAACCTATAGTTAGTCCATTGCAAGCCTTACAGGGAAGAATAGCAGGCATTGAGATCACTCCTGGAGGAGACCAACCGGGAATGGCATCTACAATACGTATCAGGGGGCAGAATAGCTTACGTACTGCAGGTAATTTTCCTTTGTACCTAATAGATGGAGTACCTATTAATCCAATTCCAATTGAAAGTAATACACTTCTAAGCACTACTGGTATAGATCCATTAAACACGCTCAACCTTTCTAACATCGAAAGTATAGAAGTCCTAAAAGATGCTGATGCAACAGCAATTTATGGTTCTAGAGGTGCTAACGGAGTAATTCTAATAAGCACAAAAAAAGGTATCAAGAAAAAAACTCAAGTTGAAGTAAGAACATACTCCGGTATCTCAAAAGTGCCAAACAAATTAGGTTTACTTAATACCAAAGAATACTTAAAAATAAGACAAATTGCCTTTGAAAATGACGGACTTATTCCAAACGATTCAAATGCACCTGATTTATTACTCTGGGATCAAAATCGTAATACAGATTGGCAAAATTTCTTTTTTGGAAAAACTTCATCAGTTTCGGATATAAACATAGTAACATATGGTGGTAATGAAAGCACTTCTTTTCGAATTGGAGGCTCATACCACCAACAAGGAAGTGTTTATATAGGAGATTTCAATTACAATAAATTAACATTTGGCTTAAATCTTAATAATTTATCCCAAAATGATAAACTTAGTGTAAATCTATCGTTAAATTATGGTGTAGATTATAACAATTTATCTGGAAATACAAACTTATCCTCAAATGTATTTCGATTAACCCCAAATGCTCCTGAAATTTTCAATGAAGATGGTAGCCTACATTGGATGGGTTGGAGTCTAGCAGGATTGGACAACCCACTGCAAGGTTATTTCAATTTTAGCACAACACAAAATAGCAATATAGTATCTCAATTAGGTATTTCCCGCAAATTAAACTCCAAACTACATTTCAAAACCAATTTTGGATATACTAAAACAACTAGTCAGGAATTAGTAAAAATTCCAAAAAAATCCTACAACCCATATAATCAAAAGCTACCGTTTCCGATAGCTTTTGATTATATGGGTTGTTACCAATAACTTCCTATTTGGCTAATTCCACCAAAAATTATTATTTCATCAGGGTCTGACTTTATTCTTAAAAATTTCTCACAGCCATTTTTGTTCTCTAAAAAAGACGTTCCTCTTTCAGATATAAAGGCATTGTTTTTTCTAGCCTCTTTAACAAAATCCTTGTAATACTTTATGTCTTTTCCAGCATAAACATTAAAAACATAAGCTTGAAGCTTGTTTTCCTTAAATGCAAAATAATACTTAACTTTCCTATTCTCATTTAGTATTTTTTGGTTTGTAACAAAAGAATAAGTAGATATCTTATCATCTAATTTACTATTAGGTTCTTTTTTCAGTTCAGGAAAGATTTCTTTTAGCTCATGGCAAGACATATTCAAATCAAAATCACTCAAACCAACTGAATCAAAATTGATTTCACAAACATTATTAGTGTTTGCCAAATAAAAAAACATCAAAAAAAGTAAATATCTCATAATTAACTATATAAAAAATCCAAATCAATATAATAATCGTCGCTATCCATATTATTCACGTAAATGTTTATTTTTTTTTGCATATTTATTTTAACCCTCAATAAAGTGCTGTCCATATTAACCTGTTTCACAAATTTATTCTTAATTCCCTTTGAGTTAACATATCGACAAATCAATAGGGATTGTACTTGATACCTATCTTCAACTCTATACTTTGCTCTTTTCAAAAACTTCAAACCGTATGCACTAGAAGATTGATAATAGCCATGCTTTAATATGGTGTCATTTTTTACCACCTCACAATTATTCGCATCCAACTCAATAACCGTTCCAGTATTCTTTATTTTTTCAATTGTTGTTCGTTTCACATTCGATAAAGAAGAACTGTCTGATTTCAGCTTTTTGTTGAGTAAGAATATAATCAAACCAATTACTAATATCGCTATAAAATAATACAACCTCTATTTCTTATCTGATTTTGTCTCCGGATTAACTTCAACACTGTTTTTAGTATTTAGATATGCTTTATGAACAATAATACTGTTACCGTCATCGATATATTCAATTAAAATAGCACTGTCTCTTTGTAACATTGCATTTTCATCACTCCAAATTGCATTATCCAGTTCTTGCTTTGTTTTAATTTGTCCAGTCAAAAAGTCTCCTAATATTGATGTTGGCATACTTATGACTTCAAAATTATCCTTGACAACTCCGTTGTTAACCTCGTATTCTAATGTTGACACTGAATTTCTACCTTGTGCGACAGCTAAAATATAGTCTCTCCTAGCTTCTTTAATTTCATCTATTCCTTTCTGGGCTTCATTGCCCAATAAATCAACTACCAAACCTACGGCCATAGCAGGCAAGAATCCACCTGAAGAAGCCACATATGTTGTGATTCCCGTTCCTAAAAGGGAATTCGCATCCACTTGACCGCCATTATTAGCAGTTTCGTTGACTAATGAAATAGCATCCCAACCATCTCCAGATTTTTCCAAAATGCTTCCAAGATGTTTAAGAGACCTACTTCTAAAAGCTTCAATTTGATTTATTTGCCTAGTATTGAAGTATTGATTGCCTAAATTTCTAGACGCCATAGTAACATTCTCCACTACGGTTCCGTCAATCAATGTAACATCTCTAACTATTAATTCATTAACGGTATATATTTTACCATTAGTTCCCTTTAACTTTCCTTTAGCCAATTCTTTATAAGCAAAAGAATAAGAAAAAGCAGTTGCTTTCTCTCCGATGGTTTCTAATCCTTTTGTAACTATGCTTACAGATATGGCCTTACCGTTTACGGTAGAGAAAAAAGAATCTCCTTCTTCTTTTGGTGTAATAGCGATTAACTCTTCTCCTCCTTCCAGTTCTTTATGAGATATCACATTATTTCCGCTAAATTGATAAGGCGAGTAAAATGGATATTGTTTGGATAATGGGTCGACAGTAAAGAACCTTCCTAATCTCGGGTCATACATCCTAAAAGTAAAATTCATACTATTTCCTTCCCCTTTAATCTCGTCATCTTTCTCTTGACCTTGGAACCCGTAACGATAGGTATCCGTTGACCCGTGGCGATTGGGTAGGAGTTGCCCGAAGGGATAATAATCATTATATGAAAGAACGTCTGGTGTAAATATAGGACACTATCCCATAAAGTGTGTAAACTTTATGGGTGGTGTCACTTTAATTCATAATGGTCATCTAGTTTTCCCCCATATTTTCTTTCTACAAGCTTAAAAAAATCAGAAAGTTTAATCCCTTTATTAAAACAAATGACATTCAAAGTATGTAACGGTATATTATATCCGTCTTCACCTATTATTTTTTCAATGACATGATAATTTACACCATAAACTTTTCCATACTCTCTCATGGATTCTCCACTTGAAAACCATTCCTCAGCCAGATACTTACAAACATACTTATCCACCCGAAATACCTTTCTCAATTTTTTACTATTTTTTTTGTTTTCTTGTGGGCTTTCTATTGACATACCAACAAAAGAAACTAATATTGTTCTCTTTTATGAGAGCTATCGCTCTCATATTGATTTTTTTCATATATTTGCCTTAATAACATATATTTGCAATTCTTCTCAAAGAAAATATAAGAAGCAATTGCTTTGAATCTCGGATTGAAAACTGGTACTTTTTATGTGTACGAGACGATAAGCAAGTTTGCTCATGACCCGGGCGTGAGCTTACTTAGTCGTACACAAGGTATACCAGTACCCCAATCCGCTAAGTTGAGTTCCACGCCCATTTTTATGCGTTAAATTCAACTTTTCAAAGCACAGCTTTCTCGAAAGAAGCATTGCAATTTTATAAAAAGCGATGGTTCAGATAGTAATTAATAAGAAAAATATCATATCACTTTGCGCAAGGTGGTTACAGGGAATGTCCCTCTTTGATATTCTTTTTATTAAGATACCTAAAAAACCTATTTAACTAGTTATGGGATAATACGAATGTCTTTCCGGAGTGTATTTATCCCTAAGTCCCATAACTGACGTCCTTTAAGATTGTATGAAACAGATTATCAAACATTAATAGTTTCTCCAATCATTCCTGTGATCCGGCATAACCCGATACCCCCTAATTTGATTAAAACTACGACCAGATGGTAGTAGGGAAATTTTTCATGCAAGTAATCTAAAATAATTTGTCTATGGTATAAAAATTTGAATTAGTCAAGATTATAGGGGTTGGTGAGATTTCCAAACAATCTTCCGACCCACTATAGTCCTTAAAAAGAACACTGAATCATTAACGAATAAATTTATAACCGAACATGTCCAATTTTATCAGGGAACCTACTTCGAGGGGTTACAAAAAAAGCCTACTGCCATAATGTGAGAGCTATGACAGCAGGCTGAGAAATCAGTTAAAAACCAATTTCAATTAATCACCACAAAATTATGAAAAACAACTCTTCCAACAGGGTTAGGTTACTTATTGTATTCCTATTAATCCTTGTTACCGCCCTATATACTTGCGAGACTTGGGCAACACCAATAAATACCTCGAATGACTTTCCTACTGCAGTTCAACAAAATGTATCAGGAACAGTTCAAGATAGCGAGGGTATCCCAATACCGGGAGTACATATTCTAGTAAAAGGAACTAAGCAAGGGACCTTTACTGATTCGAATGGTCACTTTTCAGTAACTACGAATTCTAACTCTATTCTAGTATTCTCTTATATGGGATTAACCACTCAGGAAGTGGCTATAAATAGTAGAACTTCCATTAACGTAACTCTAGTTGAATCTGCAACAGAGCTAGATGCAGTAACAGTGAATGCTGGTTACTATTCAGTAAAGGAAAGAGAACGTACTGGAAGTATTTCAAAAGTGAGCTCTAAAGAAATTGAATTACTACCTATAATAAGTCCTCTAGAAGCCTTACAAGGTCGAATACCAGGAGTTCAAGTAACTCAACGAAGTGGGGTTCCAGGAAGTGCACCAGAAATATTAATTCGAGGGCAAAACAGTTTACGAACTGAAGGGAACTATCCTTTATACATTATAGATGGTGTCCCTATTAATCCCATCCCTCTATCTGGTAGTAATATATATACAAATGGAGTTGATCCTTTAAAAACAGTAAATATCTCCAACATTGAAAGTATTGAGGTATTAAAAGATGCTGATGCAACAGCAATTTATGGTTCCAGAGGAGCTAACGGTGTAATCCTAATTACCACAAAAAAAGGGAGTGGAGTTGATAAAAAAACTGCCATTGAAGCTAGATGGTACTCTGGTATTGCAAAAATATCAAACAAAATGAAACTACTCAATACTCAGCAATACCTAGCCATTCGAAAGGAATCACTAATAAATGATAATAGAGAACCCACAGCTTCAAATGACTATGATTTGGTCCATTGGGGCCAAAATCAATATACAGATTGGCAAAAAGTACTACTTGGTGGGACAGCTCCAATTTCAGATATCAATTTATGGGCTAGTGGCGGAAACGGTACAACCTTATTTAGATTGGGTGGGTCATACCACAAACAAGGAACTGTATTCCCTGGTGATTTTGGTTATCACAAAATTTCTGGAGGAATTAACTTAAATCATCTCTCAAGTAACAAAAAACTAAATTTAGATTTTTCCTTAAACTATGGTGTGGATTCTAGCAATTTATTTGCTAATGGAAGTAATTCCCTATTTAATACTGCGGTAGTCTTACCTCCAAATGCTCCAAAAATCTATAATGAAGATGGGACTTTACATTGGGAAGGATGGAAGGTATCTCCATTAGATAATCCTATGGCCACCATTTTACATAGGAATATATCTGCAAAGTCCAATCACATCTTATCTAATTTAGGATTCTACTATCATCTGAAAAAAAATTTAAAGTTTAAAACAACTTTAGGTTATACAAATTTAATCCACCAAACATCCGGGAAAACTTCCAACAAATATTATCCCCCCGAAAGTAGAGATAAAATTCCACACAGCTCTTCATGGTCAAATACGAAAAGACAATCTTGGATAATTGAACCTCAGCTGGTATATAATGCCTCTATTAAAGAGGGAGAAATTGACGGACTTTTTGGAATAACCTTTCAAGAAAGTAATGATTACAAATTAAATATCTCAGCTCGAGGATATGTTACAGAATCATTAATTGGGAACTTAGCAGCCGCAGAATCAATTCAGATAAACACTAATGAAGATATTCTGTATCGATATAATTCAACCTTCGCAAGATTAGGATACAACTGGAAGCATAAATACTTCATTAATCTTACGGGACGGAGAGACGGTTCATCTCGATTTGGACCAGAAAAACATTTTGCAAATTTTGGAGCAATTGGCGGTGCTTGGATTTTATCAGAAGAAAAATTCTTAAAAAACAAACTTCCTTCCTTATCATTTGCAAAAATCAGAGGTAGTTATGGAATAACTGGAAGTGATCAAATCGGCGATTACGGTTATTTGGATGCATATGAAACCACTTCAGGCCCTGGAGGATTAATTCCAACCCAATTAACGAATCCTGACTATTCCTGGGAGGAAAATAAAAAACTGGAAATTGCATTGAATTTAGGATTTTTAGAAAATCGAATAAATCTTGGTATCAATTGGTATCGAAATAGATCTTCAAATCAACTAGTAGGATATCCATTACCCTCTATCACAGGTTTCAACACAATACAATCTAATTTACCCGCAACAGTACAGAATACAGGATTGGAGGTAGAATTTTCTTCCTTAAACATCAAATCAGATAAATTGAGGTGGCAAACATTCATAAATATAACAGTCCCTAATAATAAACTTATAAGTTTTCCTAATATCGAACAAACATCTTATATCAATCAATATAGAGTAGGTCATCCTCTTAATATTAGCTTTTTATACCAATATGATGGGATTGATCCTGAAACAAAACTTTATCAAGTAAGTGATATAAATAATGATGGTAGTTACAACTTTGAAGACCGCATCATATATAAAAATCTTGGAAGAAAATTTTATGGAGGAATAAACAATGTAATATCTAGCAAGAATTTTGGGTTTAATTTTTTATGGGAATATGTAATTCAGGATGGATCTCAGCCATACTTTACAATGCCAGGTACCCCTTCTAATCAGCCATTGGGTGTGTTTACAAAATGGCACGAAAATGATTTACAAAAAATATCACAATCTTCCTTAGCACTTAATGCATATTCTCGAGCATACGGGAGTGAACACTTCACAGTAAGCACATCCTATTTAAGACTAAAAACAATGTCTTTTTACTATAATATCCCTCCAAAATTCTTACCAAAAACAAAAATAAATTCATTTAAGTTTTTTATAGAATTACAAAATTTAATCACATTAACCAATTACAATGGGTTAAATGTAGAATTCCCAGGAGGTAGCACATCACCTAGCTTACGAACCATCACTAGTGGTTTTCAATTTAATTTTTAAATTATATACTTATGAAAAATTTTAACTATGAAATATGGATTATAACACTTTGGTTAACTTGTGTTTTAGTCTCTTGTGAACGCTTTGTTGAAATTGACACTCCTATTCACAAATTGGATAAAGAAACTGTTTTTTCAAATGATGAAACAGCAATTAGTGCTATAAATGGGATATATAATGAATTAGTTAATTCTACATTTTCTGGAGGATGGAATTCTTCGGTTACAGTTTTGGCAGGAATGTCAGCAGACATCCTACAGCCCATCAGAACAACTCACAGCATTTTTGGGCCTTTTAATGAAAATGAAATTTCGAGTTCAGAATCGCCAGACGCTAGTGCAAATCTAAATCTTTGGTCTAGCGCATATAATATTATTTATATGGCTAATAGTATTCTAGAGGGTATAGAGAATTCGAATAGAATTACTGAAGAAACAAAAAAAACAGTTGAAGGACAAGCACATTTCATTAGAGCCTTTACTTACTTCTATCTAGCCAATCTATATGGAGATGTTCCCTTAATACTTACAACAGACTATCGCAGAAATGCTATTGCCAAACGTATTCCAATAGATTTAATACTTGATCAAGTAAAAACCGACTTGGATATTTCTATGAATTTATTAAATGAAGTTGAGGACTATAAAAATTTAGAGCGAACAAATGTGAATCGGTTTGTTGTTATTGCTTTCTATGCAAGAGTAAGTTTATTCTTAAAAGAATGGAGTAAAGCTGAAGAATTAAGTACAAAGGTTATAAATCAAACTGGTAAATACGAGATTTTAGACGACCTAAACACAGTGTTTTTAGCAAATAGTAAAGAAGCAATCTGGCAAATATCACCAATAGGAAGTAATGGTGGAGGAACCCAAACAATGGAAGGGTCTATTTTTATTATTCACCCTACTTTACCATTCATATCTTCAATCAAATTAAAAGATGATTTTGTTTCCAACATTAACTCCAATGATAAGAGGCTAACTTACTGGATTGGTTATCACAATAGAGTAGAAAGTTACTATCCACACAAATACAAAGATAGGAACAGCATAAATAACATTACGGAATACTCAATGGTTTTACGACTGGCTGAACAGTATTTAATAAGAGCTGAGGCGCGAACAAAGCTAAATAATTTATCAGGTGCAATTAAAGATATTAACGTAATTAGAAAAAGAGCTGGTTTACTACTTATATCAGATACGAAATCTGAATTAAGCAAAAGTGAATTAATGGATTACATTATGTACGAACGCAAATACGAACTTTTTTCTGAATGGGGACATCGATGGTTAGATTTAAAACGTACAGAACGAGCTTCACAAGTCCTAAAAAGTATAAAACCTTTATGGCAAGATACGGACCTCTTCTACCCGATTCCTGAAGAAGAACGAATAAAAAATCCTAATCTTACACAAAACGATGGTTACTAACAAAACCCTTTTAACAAAATGAATATCAGAACACAGTCTATAATAAGCTTGTTATTAGTTCTATTCTGTAATAACCCAGCTTCTAAAGCACAGATTCAGGAAAATAAAGATACAATCGATAATCCTAGCATAAAATATGGAAAACTACCTAATGGTTTCACTTATTATATAAAACCTATAGATAAACCAATGGAAAAATTAGAAATAAGTTTCCTTGTAAAAGTAGGAAACTATAATGAAGACATGTATCACTTAGACTTTGCCCACGCCGTCGAACATTTAGCCTTTAAAAGTGCAAAACATTTTCCAGCAAACATACTAAATGACAACAGTTTTTTACAACATTTGGAAATGAAAAAAAATGATATATCTGCTCAAACTTCCAATTTTTATACCATATACTCTTTTAAAATTCCTTCACATCGTAAGGATGCACTCACCGCAGGATTTCAATTCTTTCAAGATATAGCAAAAAACTTAAAAATAAACAAAAAGGATGTGGACAATGAAAGAGGCCCCCTAAGACAAGAAATGGTATTTAGACAGGGAGGCAATATGGACAGTTACTTTTTTAAAACAAAACTTGAATCGTTATTATTCCCTTGTTTAAATAATTATTCTGATTTTTTTGAACATAATAACAACTTTTCATGGAAATCCTTACACGACTATTATAAAAAATGGTACCGTCCTGATTTAATGGCTGTGGTGGTGATTGGGAAAATCGAAAAAATAAATGACATTGAGAATCAAATACAAAATTACTTTTCTAGTTTAAAATCACCAAAATATTCCCCTCCTTCCGCAAACTGTTTTAAAGAATACTTTTATGGAGAAAACAAATTTTTAGTATTGGAGAAACCTAAAAGTATTTCAGATAATAAAGTTAATGTTAAACTTAATATACGTGATATTAAAACCATCCATAATGGTGATTATAAAAGTGAAATCATATGGGGAATGATTACTAAGGTTTTAAATAACAGATTCAAAGAACAAGCAAATTCTTACAATGAAGATTTTGTTCTAAACTTCCATCCTCCAACCAGAGTCACACCTATATTTCAAATTAATTTTAAGACAAGAAACAATGAAATACCCCAATCACTTAATAAAGCCATTTACTCTATAGAACAATTAAAAAAGTTTGGTTTTAATTTAGAAGAATGGGAAGACATCATTAGGAGCCATTTTTCAAATGCTCCTCAACAATATTTTCATTTACAACCAGAATACTGGTTAGAACAAATCAGTAATCACTTTATCTATGAAGATAATCTTGCAGAAAATAAACCTGAAAAAATAAAGCAATGGCTTTCTGAAATCACTTTAGATGAAATAAATAACATAATCAAAGAATATTTAACAAGTAGTCCAAATGATATTGCAGTAAGTATACCCAACGGATTTCCAATTTTAGAATATAATGAGGAACAATTTAATAATTGGATTCTTCAAGCAAAAAAAATAAAGGTATCACCCTTTAAATATCCAAACGCTCCAAAACAATTATTAAGTAATTCAGAAGTCGCAAAATTAAAGAATATAAATTTCATTGATTACGGAACCAATAAATTCGGAACCTATGAAATTCAATTAAATAATGGAGTAAAAGTTGCCTTTCAAAGTGTAAAACCAACAATAAGTTTGAACCAAAACCGAATAATGTTTCATGGATTTAGTAAAAAAGGAGCTTCAATCTTTCCTAAAGAAGATTACTTTTCAGCTATTAATGCTCCATTAATTATTCGTAATGCTGGTGTAGGAGAAATAGATAAATATGCATTAAGCCGTTATTTAAAAGGTACAAGTTTTAATAAAGGTATTTTCCCTTATGTCCATTACAATGAAACTGGAATTCGAGGAAATGTAATGTTAAAAGATTTGGAATCCTTTTTACAATTGGTTTATTTATATTTTACAAATCCAAGGAAAGACAGTAATGCCTTTGAAAATTGGAAAAAAGATGAAGAAAAGAGACATCAATCTCCAACATATAACGATTTAATCCAAGAAGATTTTAACGTTGAAATTCGACAATTTTTAGGTGATAGTACAGTGGTTTTTGAAGGCACAAAACGTCTCAATGGCATAGAAGAAACAGATATGGATAGAGCTTACAAAATATACCAACAACTCTATGGGGATGCTAGTGAATTTACTTTTTTAATTTCAGGAGATTTCCAAATTAAATCAGTTTTGCCAATGATACAAAAGTACTTAGGAAATCTTCCTATGAGACATCAAAAAACCGAAATTCACCCTTATAAAAAAAATAAAGTGCATTTTATCAATCCACCCATTTACCATATGTTTTCAGCACAGAATGTTAATGGAGCTTATGAAATGAAAAGTATAAAATATAATCTAAGATTTATAACACAACCTGAGAACCCTTTAGGCTGGAAGGAAAAAATAAAAGTTGAACTTTTAGGATTATTAATGAATGAGAAAATTAAAAAATTACGATTTTCTAGGAATGCTGCTCTTTACTATTTGGCTGCATATGGTCGGTACAATTCAAATATAAATTCCTACGAATTAGGAATTACTTTGGATTGTATTAAAGAGGAAATAGAAATGATTCGTTATGAATCAAAAAATATTATTGAACAAATAAAAAAGGGAGGCTTTACTACAGACGAATTTAAATTTATTTTAGATTCTTATCTAAATTCTTCTAGATACAATGTAAATCATATCAACAAAAACGAGCAGATTATTTTGAACATGTACAACTTTTATCGACACAATATTACTTGGAAAAATAACTTCGAAGAACAACAATTCATACGGTCATTAACCAAAGAAGATCTACAAAAAACAGCACAAAAGTATTTAAATAAAAACAAGGTAATGGAATTTTTAATGATATAGTTTGTTTAATTTGAATAGTATAATAAACCGGGAGATATCTCCCGGTTTTCTTAGTTAAATTAATCAAGTACTATAGGGTCCAGTGAAGAACTTGTTAATGGTTTGTCATCTTCTCCCGGATTCTGTACTGGATAAACCATATAAACAGTATTTGGATCAGAGGAAAAAACTACTCTACACTCTTTATTGCCATTTATGCAATTAACATCTACAGATTCCCACACACCAGGTGAAGTCTCAATATAGCCTTGAATTACTGCTAAATCTGCTTTTACGTACGCAAAAGACATTCCAATGGCCAATACAAAGGCCAACATCGGTAAAATCATTCTTAATTTTTTCATGATTTCTTAGTATTAATTGTTAAACATTCTGCTCGTTCTTTTTTACAGGTTATGAGCCCTACCCTGCTTCTGTTGCAACAAAAAAATTAATTTTAATAATCATTTCAGTTTATAATTATTAATAGCTTTTGCACTCGATTCCCGAAGCAATACAATTGCGCTGATAGCCATAATCACCCATATTATATTAAATATAAAGTGTTGATTCCATGACAAAAGAGCTATCACTCCTCCACAAGAACACGGTTCATAGGGACTGAAAAATAGAATCCCAATCACATAAGCAGTGAAACTCATCATTAACCCAAGAGAACCATATAATCCTTTGAGCCTTGTTTTACGGAATAGTAGCAAAATGGCAACTATTATTTCCAATAACGGAATTACCCATGATATAAACCCTGCTTTACTTTTCACATGTGCAAAAGGAGAATTTATAAGATTGTTATGGAAGGTATTCCCTTCCATAAGCTTGCTGAAACCAGTGTAGACAAACAGCATAATAAATAATATGCTGATGATTTCAGAAATAAGAATTCTATGTTTTTGCAGCCATTTCATGTCATTTGTATCTATTTAATACTTAATAACATAAAATTACCAATAGCAAGTGATCCACTACGGATAACGCCTGGTCTATTAGGGATTAATTAAATGAAGTAATTTTTACATATCGGAATTTGAAGATCTTAATTCCTTGGGTCTAAACCCATACCTTCTTTTGAATTCTCTGGAAAAATGTGTAGCGTTCTTAAATCCTACCTTTTCAGCAATTTCCTTTAACGGGAAATCCATATGCGCCACTAAAATAAAGGCCTCCTTCAATCGTTCCTCCTTTAGAAATTGAAAAACAGTCAATCCATAAAGTTCTTTAAACCCCTGTTTTAGTTTAAATTCATTGGTGCCAAAACGATGAGCTATCTCTACTAACGATGGTAATTCTTGTTTCAAATTATTTCTGATATGTTCTCCAACTGCTCTTATAATATCTACATCAGGGTACTGTAATACTACCTTATTTGGTCTCTCTTTACGAATATTAAAAGTTTGACTTTTAACTCGTTCTAAATTTTCTTTCTCATACTTTCTGTTAGAATGTACTAAATCAAAAGCGCTTACAACGATGGATCCATCTAATGCAGGATTAGTGCTGTTGATTATAAAAACAGCACAATTTAAATGAACCAACAACTTATTAGAACTCAAAAACGAAAGCCGAATGGGGAAATTATCATTGGATGAATTATTTATGATTGATTTCAAAACCTTCCAATCATGCTTGGCCTTTACAGACAAAAGGCTTCCAAAATCCCTCCCCAACAACTCCTTCCTATAAAAACCAATAAATTTCTCAATCTCAACACAGGTATCTGTAATTCTATACTCTTTATCTAAAATGAAAAAAAATTGATTTGAGAATTCATAAGAAGGACGCGAATTCACATATCCTTCATGTATAAAGGAATCCCTCACCTCCTCTGTTACCATATTAACACATAAAGCTATAGCTTCTAAGACATCAGTATAGTCGGTACGTTCTATGGAAGTATAAAACTTACCTTTATAGAGTTCCATCAATTGATTTATAATCATTTTCAGTCGGTATTGACTATCAGGATAACACATAATATCATATTTAAATAAACAATAAGAAAGGGGAAAAATCACTAGCTTATAAAAATACCATACGCTATAAAAGATATTTAAAAACAATAAATGTCAGAACAATATATGCATATTGAAAGAAAAGTAAATATAGCCATTATAAATTAACAACTTGAAAATAAAACATTTACACACAAATACATCAACTTATAAAAATTCAGATAGATAATCCATTCCTTCTTTCTCATTGATGCAAACTCTAGCTGGAACAGTAGGTGAATTACCTTTAATAAATATTTCTGATAAGATTAATGATAATGGAGTATCAGAAACCAAGGCTACGGCTTTTATAAGTACAGAACCTTCTGTAGCTAGAAATCTGCGTGCATTTACATCAATGCTCCTAATCCCATTAACATTACACAATACAGGATACTTTTTCCCTTTTTGATAATTCAACCTAAAGGAAACTATTTTCCTAGCTGTCGCTAGATCTATATCTATTCCCTCTTTATAAATAAAAAAGAGTACACCTTCTTTAATCTCAAAGGAGGCATATGCATTTTCAGCTTTCATTTAACTGGTACTTTAATAACAGCATCAAATTAGGAAAATATTTCCATAACACAATGAAAATCAATTATTTAATTGTAATACTTATCTGAAAAGGATTATTACTGATCTGTAAGGGATTATTTGCCATATAAACTACCAATAAATCAAATTACATCATAAATAATAGCTAGCTTAATTACTGATTCACAACAATATGATCCCTTTTAGATATGTCAAATTCCATAATATAGAAGTAAAATGGCTAAAATTAAACGAAATAATTTTCTTGACACAGTGGATGAAGTGTTCACGGATGCCACTAAACAAGGCATATTACATTTATATGCAGATGGAGATACCTTCACCGGTAGAAAGATAAGTATATCCGGAAACCTTCTTTTTCATTTCGGAACAACAGGGTACCTAGGCCTGGAGCAAGATACTAGGTTAAAAAGTGCGGCTTCAGATGCAATCTTCAAATATGGAACTCAATTCCCCTTGTCAAAGACCTATATTTCACATCCACTTTATCGAATCCTGGAAGATAAAGTGACGAAGATGTATGGACACCCTATTATTATTACAAAAAATAGTACACTTGGTCATATGGGTGTAATACCAAGTGCTGTGGCTGATCAGGACGCAATCATATTAGATCATCAGGTTCATTGGAGTGTCCAAAGTGCTGCCAAAACATTAAAAACACGCAGTGTTCCTATTGAAATGATTCGTCATAATCACCTAAACATGCTGGAAGATAAAATCAAGAAACTGTCTATAAAGCACAAAAAAATATGGTACATGGCCGATGGACTTTATTCTATGTATGGGGATGAAGCTCCTATTTCAGATCTTATGGAGTTAAGTAATAAATATCCTCAACTCCATTTCTATTTTGATGATGTTCACGGAATGAGTTGGATTGGCAAGAATGGTACTGGTTTTGTTATGAGTAAATTAAAAGAACTACCGGAACATATACTTTTATTTGGCACTCTAAGTAAGACATTCGGTGCATCTGGAGCTGTACTGGTTTGTTCTAATAAAAAGATGCACCACAAGATTAAAACATTTGGAGGACCTCTTACGTTCTCTGCTCAACTTGAACCAGCTTCGGTGGCAGCAGCCATTGCCTCGGCTGACATTCATCTTTCGGATGAAATTTATCTATTACAAAATGAATTACAACAACGAATTCATCATTTTAACTCACTTTTAGAAAAAGCGCAACTTCCTTTAGTAGAAAAAAACAACTCTCCTGTTTTTTATATTGGAACAGGAACCCCTATTACAGGATACAATTTTGTAAATCGATTACTCAAAGAAGGCTTTTTTGTTAATCTGGGGATTTTCCCCGCAGTTCCAATTAAAAATACAGGAGTTCGTATTACAATATCAAGACATAATGAGAATGAAGAAATAAACGCACTTGTTCAAGCCATGGAATATCATTACCCAAAGGCTCTAGCCGACACCTACAGCTCACATTCCATAGTGCGTAAGGCGTTTAATCTAAAAACGGATAACACCAAAACAAAAAATGAAAATACGGACTTTGGTTTCTCTGTTCAGGTGGAAAATAGTATACACAAGATTGATAAAAAGGTGTGGAATTCCATTTTTGCCAATAAAGGAGTCTTTGATTGGGATGGGCTCTGTTTTCTAGAGAAAACGTTTTCTAAAAATGACAAAACGGAGGAAAATTGGAGCTTTTATTATTTCATTATCAGGGATCAGCATGATATCCCATTACTCGCCACATTTTTCACATATTCACTTTGGAAAGATGATATGTTGGCACCACAACAAGTCTCGGAGAAAATTGAAACCATTCGATTGAAAGATTCGTATCATATGACCTCGTATGTACTTAGCACTGGGTCTTTGTTTACTGAAGGAGAGCATCTCTATTGTAATACGTCTCATCCACTGTGGCAAAATGCCATGTATCAGTTATTTGAAGAGATAGAAAAACTAGATAACACACTAAAGTCCTCTATGATTGTATTCAGAGATTTTGAGGTTAATGAAGTTCTTAATGAATTCTTTCATAATCATGGTTATTTTAAAATCTCTATGCCGGAATCCTGCCAGTTAACAAATCTAAAATGGAAAGATACAAACAGTTATATTGATACATTATCTCCTAAATCCAGAAGGCATTTTAAAAATGATATTGGCCCCTTTGAACAACGTTTTAATATTGAAATTCTAAATACCATTAGCGGAGATCAAAGGGAACTCTTCTATTCACTATTTGAAAATGTAAGAAAAAACAATTTAGGACTTAACATCTTTAGTTTTCCTAAAAAGTTGTTTGAAAACATGTCTTGTGATAAAAATTGGGAGTTTATTGTTTTAAGCCTAAAATCGGAATATTCAAATAGACAACTTGACATACCAGTTGGAGTAATGTTTAGTTACAAAAATGCAGGTGGCACCTATGTTCCTTCTTTTGTAGGGATGGATTATGATTATGCCTTTGAACATCAAGTATATAGACAGTTACTGTTTCAAACTGTAAAAAGAGCCGGTGAATTAGGATTTTCTACCATTGATTTTGGAATGACTGCCGGATTTGAAAAAAGGAAAATTGGTGCCACTGTAACAGAAAAAGTAGCTTACATTCAAGCCAAGGATAACTTTCCCTTCGAGCAATTGGAAATAATGGGAAGTAAAGGGTAAAAATACCAATCTTTGATAATCATCGAGCTCCATTGAAAAAAATCAATTTAAATATTCGAAATTAATACCAAACACTATGGTTATATCGTACATACAAATACGCTCCATATCCTCATCCTGAACTAAATAAAACCAAAAAATCGTTCGTAGTTACGAACACATTACGAAAAATTCTCATATATATTGTGCAAATTTATCTCTGGAAAGTTAAATCAGGCAAGGTTGTCAAAACTAAAAAACTATAACCCATTTGACGACCTTGCTTTTTAAAATATGTCAATTGAAAGGATCAAATATGAATGCTCAAGGGTAAATCTTTAAGAATATTTCAAATGTTACGAATGAAAGGCTCCTCTTCCCTATTCGAAAATCGGAGGTTCTTAATGTTATGAAGTTACCGGCATTATAAAATTTAATAATAATTGTACTCCCAATATTATAATAAAAAGTACTCCAATTAACTATACGCTCTTAATTGGGTATTACATCTTAAATGCTACAGTTTGTAATGATAACATTTAAAAATGAAAATCAACCAAGCACATATTATCATTGAAAAAGGTGTGAAGTTCAATATTGGCTCTCCAAAAGAAGGATATATTAAATATGATTTTGACAAAATTATTGTTTACTTGGAAGCAAAAGGTAAACGGATATACGGCAATAAATTCAAAATTTATAAAGCTGACCACCCATTAATTTTCAAACTATGTTGCTATTTTATTAAAGACCACTTTAATTGTAAAAAATTTGGGATAGATATTAATAAGGGTATCCTCTTAAGTGGGCCAGTTGGATGTGGCAAAACAAGTCTAATGAAATTACTGAGGTATATAGTACCTCATATTCCTCATTATGAAGTAATCCCCACAAAAAATATTGTTTTTGGATTTAACAATATTGGATTCAAAATTATCGAAGAATATAATGATAAACAGGTGTATTGCTTTGATGATTTAGGTACCGAAACAACAGGTAAGTACTTTACAAATGTTTGCAATGTATTGGGAGACATTCTACTAGCTCGTCATAAATCCCTTATTAACCATCAAATAGTTACCCATGCAACCACTAACTTCAATTCTAATGAACTCAAAGAACATTATGGAAGCGATTTGCACTCGAAAATGCAAGAATTATTTAACTACATTTCATTTAAAAAAGGTACTAAAAATAAACATAGGTGATTTTGTAAGCTCCCCTAAAAACAGAACTGTTTAAAATTATAAAAATGATTAATTTTAAACCCAAGTTCAAAAGATGAAGAAGAGTAAATTTTCACCCCAACAAATCGCCAAGATTTTAAAAGAGTTTGACAACGGTAAAACGGCTGTTGAGATCAGTCGTGAATATGGTATAAGTACAGCTGCGTTCTACAAGTGGCGTGAGCGTTATTCCGGAATGAGTGGCAAGGAACTCAAGCGCCTAAAAGAACTGGAAGAAGAAAACCTCCGATTAAAACAAATGTATGCCTCCCTTGCTTTGGATCATCAGATGGCCAAAGAGATCATTGAAAAAAAGCTTTAAAGCCCTGTCGTAAACGCGCCATTAGCGAAGAACTGGCTCATTACGGCATTAGCAGGGCGTGTCGTGTACTGAATATGAGCAAGAGCGTGTACTACTATAAACCTTTACCTAAGGATGATCAAGGCATAGAAGAAGCCCTGCATCGTAGAGTTGAAGAAAAGCCGGAAGAAGGCTTTTGGATGGCTTATCACAGGCTAAGAAGAGAAGGACACCCATGGAACCACAAACGCGTATACCGTGTATATAAATATTTAGGTTTATCTATGAGGCGCAAAGTAAAAAAACGCCTACCAGCACGAGTTAAAGAACCTTTAGAAGTTCCAGTAAAGTCCAACCATACTTGGAGTATGGATTTTGTACACGATACCCTGGAGAACAAAAGAAAATTTAGGGCATTTACCATAGTTGATGATTTTAACCGAGAAGCCTTGCATATAGAGGTAGATTATTCCCTGACCAGCAAGAGGGTGGTTTATGTATTAAATCACTTGATTAACCGCCGAGGCAAACCAGATTATATTCGCATGGATAACGGATCTGAGTTTATAGCTAAGATAGCTGCCGAGTGGGCAGATTTACACGAGATCGAGTTTAAGTATATACAACCCGGCAAACCCACTCAGAACGCCTATATTGAACGATTTAATGGCACCTATAGAAGAGGAGTGCTCAATCGCTATATTTTTGATAACTTGGACCAGGTAAGAGAACAAACTCAGGTTGGGATGGATGATTACAATCATCACCGGCCACATGACGCTCTGGGCAACCTGCCACCAATTGAATACGCAAACAAAAATCTCAACAAGGCTAGCCTTGTTGAGATTGATCAAATAAATGATAATATTGTACTAAAGAACAGTTCTAATTAAAGGAAGTCAAGAGGAAGCCCCCAAAAAATGGTCTATGCCAATTAGACATTGGGGAGTAATCCTTGATCAGTTCTTAATCATATTTAAAAAAGGGCCAGCCTATAAAAAAGTCTAACCCCTGTTTCTAAAGTCTACACACTTTATGGGATAGTGTCTTTTTAAATTGTAACTGATTCATCAACTATTTCCAAATCTTTATAAGTACAATTATTAATAATCCTTTCAACTAAATAATTAGAATTATTATTAAACTTACTTTGTATATTTTGTTTTAATCCTGATAAAAATTTATTATAATAAGATCTGTAGTAAATATTTTTATTTGCTAAATAGTTTAAAATGTAAAAAATCATTTCTATTCTGCAAAGAGCAAGTTCTAAATTAGAATGTGAGAACTTATAAGGTTTTTCTAATTTAGAAATTATTGGATCCTTTTCAAATTCTTTTATTCTTTTTTTGTATGTAGGAATATCACAAATTAATTCATCGTAATAATAGTTACTTATTGAGTAATTAATCAAATTTCTAAGCATGGTTTCACTTCCATCTTTAAATCCTCTTATACCAATATTCCAAGATCTATTAATTGATTTTATATTTTTATAAATACTAAAATTATTATAAAATTTATCAAATTGATTTTGATGACTACCTGATGAAGCTGAAACCTTTTTAAATTGAAAATCGCCTTTAGTATAGTTTGATATTTTTATATTATAATACTGATTTAAATGAATATTAAAATTTAGAGATAATCTATTTAAGGCTTGAACAGCAAAAAAATTACTATAGTAAGTTGTTACAAAACCCCAACTTGATGACCCTGTAAGTAAAATGCTATCTGCTGCTAAAATATTAGTTATTGATTTTCTTAATAAGATTGTTATATCATTAAGTATATGATTACTAAGATTACTTATAACATATGTATCATCATCACTATCTTTTAGTATATTATTACTTAGATATTCTTTTAATGGTACTGAAGTTTCTCCTGTGCAATTTTTAAAAGAATATGCAATTTCATCTAGTGTTAAATGAGTTATCATTATTCACCGATTTCAAAAGAAAAATCCTCATCGTCACGTAGCGCTGCCCTTAAACGTGACAATAAAACTACTTTTGCTGCATCTTGGGCTTTTATACCTCCACCTGACATTGTATCTGTGTCAAATTTTAATTCACTAATTTTAGAAATCACATCAATACAAGTTTCTGTAGTGAATTTTTTATGTTTTTGTATAACTAAAGTAAAAATATCATAACAACTTTTTATTACAGCACCAAATCCAACTGTTTTTAAAAGCAATGTTGTACTATCTTCCCATTGTTCTAAAAAAACTGCTTTTATGGCTTTTAAATAAATATTGAAAATTTTATATTGGTCCTCAAAACCTAAACTCATAAAACTACCTTTTTTAGGCTCTACAAGAGGTTTAAGTAAATTAACAAACTCACTTAAAGAAATGCCTTTCCCTGCTTCACCTGTCATACGTACTTTATCATACATAGGGCTTTCCTCATCTTCATTTAAACGTTTAGCAATCTCAATTGCACGTCTCTCAGCTGTTACATCATGACCATCAAAATCAACTATTTCACCTTCAGTTATATTTAATAAATCTAAATACAATGAAACAGGAACGCCTTTTTGATTCTTATTTATTTTGATAAATAATTTTGCTTGTTCCACCTCATTTAATCTTACTGTCGCTACAACAGGCAAAAGAATATCATTATCTGCTAGATTAGCACCACCAACTCTATGTTGACCATCTATAATAAAGCCAATTGACTCTTCATCTAACTTAAGATATAATTTATCATTCTCAAATTTATATTTATCATTATCAATATTTACTAAAATTGAATTTGGTAAAAAACCAGAATCTTTATTTAAATAATTAGCAATTTGCTTTAAACGGCTAGAACTAAAAGATCTTTGATATCCTTTTTCTTTATCCTCTACACGTCTTGAAACACTAAATTTATCATATATTCTTTTTGCACTCATTGAGAATAAATATAAAATTTGACCATTTTGGTTAATCTCAATTGCATTAAATTCTTCCATAATTCTATTTATTTTAGTATTAATTTTAATAAACCACCTTTTAACCTTACTAAATTTAAAAGATAATCACCTTTATCAAAAAACTCACGTAATGGTCTTAAAGTTGTATGTCATCCTGCACAATCAGTAGCCCAAAGAAACTGAATTTTTTGATTTTTCCAAAAACGATTCATTTCAACAAATTCTGTAGCAGTAGATTTTAACATAGACACTCCGCCACCATTAAAATCACATTTGATAAAAAATAATTTACCGTTTTTGTTAATAACAAAATCTAATATACGTGACGATTTATCTACCGCAATATCTAAGCCCTAAACAACTTTTATTTTGGAAGCAGACGCTTGAGCTAAATATTATAAACTCAATTCTACACAAGTTTCTTTTACGAATTCTTTTGTAATTTTTCTCATTAAAGTAATACTTCCGTTTTTACGACCGTTACTGTCTAAACAAACTTCAATGCCAGTAGCATAGTCTACTAAATTTTTAACTTTTTAATTTTGAATAACTTCTTTTAATCCTGATTGTACCATAAAGTCAACCATTACGCTAATTTCTTCCTCTTGACCTCCTCCCATATTTAGGTACCGGTCATAACTAGAGAATCAAAGCTATTATCATTCATTTCGATATATTCGTTGGGGGACATTTCTTTCCACGAGTTGTGCGGTCTAAAGGCGTTATAGTCCTTTCTCCAAATATCGAACTTTTCCAGTGAATCTACCAAAGAAAAAAACCAATTCGTTCAGGTATTCATCTCTGAACGAACCGTTGAAGCTCTCGATAATCGGATTGTCGGTAGGTTTTCCAGGTCTTGAGAAGTCTAGCTCAATCCCGTGCTCGTATGCCCACTTGTCCAATATTTTATTGATGAACTCGCTCCAGTTATCCACTTTGATGCGTTTTGGGAGTACTTGACCTCCAAAAGTAATGATTTCCATCACTTGTACGACATCACTTCCCGATACAGAAGTTAGCAAATATATTACCTAGTAATTCATCATTAGTGACTTGTCCAGTGATTAGTCCGAACTGATATAGAGCTTCTCGGATATCAATGGCCATTAAATCTGCTGGCAGTCCGCTTTGAAGACCCCATTTAACCTTTTCAATCTCTTCTAATGCCTTTAATAAAGCATCATAATGTCTGCTATTGGTGACTATGGTTTCATTATTACGTAAAGCTCCAGTATTGACAAAGGAAAGTAACTGTTCCTTTAAGGCATCTACTCCCTCCTTCTGTTTTGCAGATACAAATAGTAGTGTTTGTGCAGCCCTCAATTCATTTTTTATATTGTCAATTTGGTTCTCCGATAATTTATCCTTTTTATTTACCAGAACTACCAATGGCTTTTGAGGGTATTGATTTTTTATTTTCTCCAATTCCACACGCACCTTATCGGTACCACTCTCTGCTAATTGGCCTCCATCTATCAAATAAATAACCACTTGTGCCTGTCCAATTTTCTCAAAAGTCTTTTGAATACCAATACTCTCCACTACATCCTGTGTTTCACGGATGCCTGCTGTATCAATAAAACGAAATCCTATTCCATTAATCACAAGTTCATCCTCAATGGTATCTCTAGTAGTTCCAGCTATATCAGATACAATCGCACGTTCTTCATTTAGCAAAGCATTAAGCAGGGTTGATTTCCCCACATTAGGCTCTCCAACAATAGCTACAGGAATACCGTTTTTTATCACATTACCTACAGCAAAAGAATCTATCAGACGCTTTAGCACAAATTCAATTCGATCAAGTAAAGCTCCAAACTGACCTCTATCAGCAAATTCAACATCTTCTTCAGCAAAATCCAATTCTAACTCAATAAGGGATGCAAAATTTAATAGTTCTTCTCTTAGCTTTTCTATTTCAGATGAAAACCCACCTCGCATTTGTTGCATGGCAATCTGGTGACTCGCTTCCGTATCTGATGCAATCAAATCAGCCACTGCCTCAGCCTGAGACAAGTCCAATTTTCCATGAATAAAAGCACGAAGTGTAAATTCTCCAGCCTCTGCCATACGGGCTCCCTTTCGAAGCAGTAATTGAACCAACTGTTGCTGAATATAAGGAGATCCATGGCAAGACAATTCAACAACATCCTCCCCAGTATAAGAATTCGGGTTTTTAAATAGTGATAACAGTACCTGGTCTAATACCTTTGCTCCATCTACAATATGCCCTAAATGAATCGTATGTGTTGGTTGTTTTCTAATATCCTTTCCTGACACCGATTGAAATACCTCAGCGGCAATAGAAACAGCTTCTGGTCCTGAAAGACGTATTACAGCAATAGCTCCTGCTCCTGAAGGAGTAGCCAAGGCAACAATGGTATCAGTAGAAATCATATACTTATATTTTGCTGCAAAAATACAAATTTAAGATGCAACCTTTCGTTGTATTCAAACATACCACCCTTCTCGAGTTGCTTTCTATCTAAATACGGGCTATGTTTGCCTTGATTAGTTATTATAGTAAGTAGTAATTCATAAAATTTTGTCTTATGCTTCACTTTTTGACAGCCCAAATTATCTTCCAGAGTTAAGAAGCACTCGCGAGTGTGCTTCCCCTTCCTGTATGGCTTTATGTACTAACTCTTCCCGCAGCATACCCGGGTATTAACTCGCAGCATAAAACCAATACTATATCAGGAGTTTTACAAAGGTATTTTTAATAACATTAATAGGATTAAAAATGGCTAAAGGAAAAAACTTAAAACCTGCCAAGGTTGACGCTAAGGCGCGCAAACAAGAAAAAATTCAAAAGAAACTAGAAGAAAAGCAAAACAAGAAAAGACGTTAACTAGGTTTTCAAATAATTTCTAATACAAGACAGAAGTAAGAACAGTATGTACTGTTTAAATACCTCAGGTAGTAACCATAAAGCCACTTGTCAAACCTGAATAAGTGGCTTTTCTCTGCATTCTTTAAAATGAGCTGTTTTTGACAAGAAAAATACCTTACTTTTAGTAGTCTATCTTGTTTGCAAAACCTAACTCTATAACATGCACAACCATGGAATACACCCTAGCCACAACTGAAATCGAATTACAACAAATACTTCACATTCAACAAGAGAATTATCTTTCAAATGTTTCTTCGGATAAAAAAGTGTCTGATGGTTTTGTAACGGTTCAACATAGTCTAGAACTTCTTAGTAAAATGAATCAAAGTGCCCGACAGGTAATAGCTATTGATAAAGGGATGGTTGTTGGCTATGCTCTAGTGATGACTAAGGAATTTAGCTCACATATTCCAGTATTGGGTCCCATGTTTGAGACCTTTAAAAAGATTAGCTACCAAGGGAAAATTCTTGACAATTATTCTTTTTATGTAATGGGTCAAATTTGTATTAGTGAGACTTATAGAGGACAAGGAATTTTTAGAGAACTCTATAACACCCACAAAAGATACTATTCAGATTCTTTTGATCTATGCGTAACCGAGGTTTCCACCAGTAACCAGCGCTCCATGAAAGCCCATGAAAGTATAGGCTTTAAAACCATTCATACATTTGAAGATGAAACAGACCAATGGAACATTATTGTTTGGGATTGGAATAAATAATCCTATTCCCCTATAATGATTTCTCGTATTTCATATAACTCCGGAATGTTTACATGCCACTGATACCTGGACTCTATTTCCTTTTTGAGTTCCGCAGCAGCTTCCGCTTCCCCATGAATTAAAAAAACTTGCTCAGGAATGTTCTTTAACTCAGAAACCCAGGCTAAAAGTTCTTCCTTATCCGCATGAGCTGAAAGACTTTCCAAATGGGATACAGAGGCTTGTACAGGTATTTGTTTTCCATGTATTTTTAATTCTTCTTTACCTTCCAACAAATCACGCCCCCTTGTACCTTCTGCCATAAACCCGACAAGCAGTACATGAGTTGTAGATACATCCAATAGTTGTTGTAAATAAGTAAGAATTCGGCCTCCAGTTATCATTCCACTACCAGCTATGACTAATTTAGGCCTTGGATCATCAATGGTTTCCCACGTTTCTGCATACGATTCTACAATGTTAAAATGATTACACATGGCAGCGCACTGCTGGGGTGAAAGTTTATGCCAATCTGTAAAGTCATTAAAAACTGATAAAATCTGACTCCCCATTGGGCTATCCATCACCATAGGAATTGGTGGTATCTTGCCACTTCTATATAACTCCCATAATAGATACATCAAGGATTGTGTACGCTCTACAGCAAAACTAGGAATCAATAAAACACCTTGTTGCTCAAGGGTATCATGAATCAGATCCATTAACAATTGAGGAACATCTTCCTCGGGATGATTTCTATCTCCATAGGTACTTTCCAAAAACAAATAATCAGCATTCAAAGGACGCTTAGGTGGATTAAGCAATACATCCTCTTGTCTACCTATATCACCAGAAAACACAAATATTTTACCAAAAATGGAAAGCTCAATAAAAGTAGCTCCAATAATATGCCCATTGTATTGAAAACGATAGGAGATATGTTCACTCAGTTGGTGCCAGGTTGAAACCTCAGCTGCTTTAAAATGAGTCAAGGTATTTTCAACATCTTCTACGGTATACAAAGGCTCTGCTGGATGATGCTTACTATATCCTTTAGCATTGGCATCTTCAGCATCTTCTTCCTGAATCTTGGCACTATCACGTAATATCACTTCAGCAACTCTAAGTGTAGGTGAAGTTCCGATTATTGACCTTCTAAATCCTTGATTGTATAATCGAGGAAGATAGCCTACATGATCTAAGTGACCATGGGTAAGTAAAACTAGATCAATTTCAGAAGCCGGTATTGGAAGGTACTCCCAATTAAGAGCCCGAAGCTCCTTTAAACCTTGAAAAAGACCACAGTCTATAAGTATTGTTGCCTCAGAGGTTTCAAGTAAAAACTTTGAACCGGTAACAGTCCCGGATGCTCCCAAAAAATGAATACGAACTCTTTCCATTACACCTGTGTTAAATTTGACAAATACGCCAATTCATTTAAAATCCGATTCTTTCTTGGGGCCCTTATTCCTATCTTATCAAGCAGTGAGGTATGCTTTAATACATCCCTGCTTAATACCATCTTTTCATCTAAAAGCATTTGTTTTTCAGCTTTAGTTAGCATCGTACTACAGGTTAGGGGATGCAATCCAAACTGCTCAATAATATCTTTTAAAGAATTTCCTTTAGGAAAGTCCCAACTTAATAATCGTAGACCAACACAGGTACCGTACTGTTCGGCATCCTTTGTGAAACGGGTGTTTGTGACGACCCAACCTTCTGTGATATCACCTGGTTGATGATGAATGCCAGAGGCAGTGAGATCATCAAATCGAGCTTTTATATATAAGGGTATTTTCACATCACAGGTACGTGATTGATCAGAATGAAATTTACATTCAACCATCGAAACATGCCCCTCTTTTAACGCTAATACATCTACCTCATGAGTCACACAATGGCCTTGAAGTTGGACTCCCACTTGGGTATTATATCCCATATGACTCAGCACTTCACCGATAAAAATCTCAAATGGAAACCCTGTGGGTCCTAACTCGAACAAGGCTTTCTTTAATTTGTATTTAGAGGCCATGTACCCTTGTTCTTTACGTAGTAATGCAAATGCACGTTTGTAAATTTGTTGAGTGGTAGTATCCTCTTCTAACATAGGAAGAATCCTGGCTACAATAGTTTGAGCTTGTGTTTTAGAAGCACCACTCCTCACTAATGAGCGCGTCAATTTATCTTCGGAAAAAGCAACTACTTCTCCCGTTGTTTTTCGTACAGTTCTAATACGGTTACTTGATTTCAATAGTCTATGGCTTTCTCCTAAAGGTACTAATTTTAACCCGTAAAGCCTTAGCTATATACTACAATTTTACACCGAAGTAAAAGCTTTTTGATACACAGCTTCATAGAAGGGAACAACTGCCTGAATATCAAATTTTAACGCAGCCTTATAAGCCTGTTTCTTAAATATATTTAGTACTGATTCATCCTTAAGAATTGTCAATGCATTCGCTGCCATATCTTCAATATCGCCAACATTACTCAAATACCCCGAATACCCATGTACATTTACCTCAGGAATACCTCCAGTATTACTTGAAATTACAGGAACCCCATTAATCATAGCTTCTAACGCCGCTAATCCAAAACTTTCTGTTTCAGACGGCAATAAAAACAAATCCGAAAAATGAAGAATACGATCTATTTCATTACTGTTTCCTAAAAACAATACCTTGTCAGTAATACCTAACTGTTCACACAAATACTCAGCATGCTCCTTTTCAGGTCCCTCACCTACCATTATTAGCTTTGCAGACATGGATTGTTGAATGCGATTAAAAATATGGATCACATCTTTAATTCGTTTCACTTTTCTAAAATTACTGATATGTGTAATGATACGTTCATTATCTCCTGCCATCATGGAACGATGACAGTCAGAAAACTGTTTAGGATATTGAGAGGCATCTATAAAATTTGGAATCACCGCTATATCTTTCTTAATGGAAAACAACCTCAATGTATCCTCTTTTAAACTCTGAGAAACAGAGGTAACCACATCTGATTTATTAATACTAAATGTCACAGCCGGTTTGTAAAATGGATGACTTCCAACCAAGGTTATATCAGTACCGTGTAAGGTGGTAACCATGGGAATATAAATCCCTTCTTCTTCAAGCATTTTCTTTGCCATATACCCGGCATACGCATGCGGTATTGCATAATGTACATGTAACAGTTCAATTCCATGTAACTTTACCATATCCACAAGCTTACTAGATAAAGCTAGTTCATAGGGCTGATAATGAAATAAGGCATAATTAGGAACATGCACTTCATGAAAGTATACATGTTGATTTAGCAGTGCCAATCGCACTGGTTGCTTATAGGTAATAAAGTGTATTTCATGACCTCTACTAGCCAAAGCTAACCCTAATTCGGTAGCCACAACTCCACTACCTCCGAAGGTAGGGTAACATACTATTGCTATTTTCATTTGATACAAATTGTATTTTAAGGAGCTACCCTATCTCAGCTGCTTACCTTTACTCCGTTTCTAGATCTCTAAATTACAAATTCCTTTCCATCTTCAGCCAAAAAAACAGGCTCAAAAACAGTTTCTGCCTCATCTTTAAACACCCCTAAACTTGAATACCGTGTTGAATAATGACCTAAGATTAGCATACCTACTTCAGAGGCTTTGGCAATTTCAGCCGCCTGTCTGGCGGTGCTATGTCCGGTCTTTTCAGCCAAATCAGCATGCTGATGTAAAAAGGTTGACTCATGATACAAAGCAGTCACACCCCGCAACAAGGAAACATTCTCAGGCACATACTTGGTATCACTACAAAAGGCATAACTTTTAGCAGGGGAAGGATCATAAGTAAGGAGTGAATTAGCTAGTACAGTCCCATCATCTAATACTACATCCCTACCATTTTTTATGTTCTGATAATAACAGATGTCGATATTATATTCCTCAGCAGCTACCCTATTGAGTTTGCGCTCACCAGGTTGTTCAGCAAATAAAAAACCATTGGCATATACTCTATGCTTTAGAGGGATGGTCTTAACAACGACCTTTTCATCTTCAAAAATAACTTCGGAACAAGTGGTTGTCAATTCATGAAAATACAAAGGAAAACTAGTCCAAGAACTACCAAGCTTTAAAAGTAGCGTAATAGCTTCTTTAATTCCCTTCGGACCATAAATATGCAATTCTGCCTGTCTACCTAAAAGCTGAAATGTAGCTATAAGTCCTGGCAAACCAAAAAAGTGATCCCCATGTAAATGCGAAATAAAAATATGTTTAATACGTGCAAACCGTACTTGACTGTTACGTAACCGTACTTGGGTTCCTTCACCACAATCTATCAAAAATAGATGTCCTTTTATCTCTAGCACTTGTGCTGTTGGATTATTATTGGCTTTAGGAGTGGCGCTATAACAGCCTAATATTGTAAGTTTCATGTATAAAGTTTCTCCATTATTGGGAAACGGATTCGCTAATTAAAAGTCCAAATCCCGTTCTATTTCTTCCATTTCAATTAGATCAAATGCTTCCTGTAAGGTTGGGACAACTTCCAGAGTGTCCGGAACAGCATCGAAACTAATTTTATCAGTCACAATTACAAAAGATTTTTTTTCTTTGCGATGTGAATCAGACATAGGTAAAAATTCCAATAACTGACCTACCGTAAGTGTAGACAGTGAGAAAAGATTAATTACAATATTATCTGACTTAAATGAAGCATATTCTCCATTTAGACGATTCATAAAAGTTGGTAAATCTAATGACTCATTAGATACCACCGTAGTGTTTTCATTTTTATCAATAATCATAGCACAATTATTTTATTTTTGAAGCTAATAAATAAATAACTGCCATACGTATGGCCACTCCATTCTCCACTTGATGAAGAATTATGGATTGCTTAGAATCGGCTACATCACTGGTTATCTCTACACCTCTATTAATAGGACCTGGGTGCATAATAACTATTTCTTTGGATAGCGAGTCCAGCATTTTCTTTGTAACGCCAAACTGCTGTGAATATTCTCTAGTGCTTGGAAAATAGCTGATATCCATGCGTTCATTTTGAACACGCAACATATTAGCGACATCACACCATTCCAAGGCTTTAACCAAATTAGTCTCAACCTCCACACCTAGGGAGGTAATATATTTCGGGATGAGTGTTTTAGGGCCGCACACTTTCACCTGAGCTCCTTGCAATTGTAAAGCAAAAATATTGGATAAAGCGACTCTTGAGTGGAGTATATCCCCTACAATTACTACTTTTTTACCGGCAACATCTCCTAGTTTTTCTCTAATAGAATACGAATCTAGTAATGCTTGTGTAGGATGTTCATGAGCTCCATCCCCAGCATTTATAATACTCGCCTTCACATGTTTAGATAAAAAAATACCCGCTCCGGGATTGGGATGACGCATCACCACCATATCGACCTTCATGGACAGTATGTTATTTACGGTATCGATCAATGTCTCCCCTTTAGTCACAGAGGATTGGGAAGCGGAAAAATTGATAATATCAGCAGAGAGACGCTTTTCGGCCAACTCAAAAGAAAGCTTAGTACGGGTACTATTTTCAAAAAACAAGTTAGCAATAGTAATATCGCGTAAAGAAGGTACCTTTTTAATAGGGCGATTAATAACCTCCTTAAAATGATCGGCTGTCTCAAAAATAAGCTGAATATCTGCTTCATTGAGATACTTAATACCTAGTAAGTGATTTACACTTAGTTCACTCATGTTCCTTAGTTTAAATACAAAAACAGCAAGGAAATCCTTGCTGACGGGTCTTATTTATGTACCAGATAAACAATATCTTCTCCGGCATTTTCTTTCCAGTGTACTAATACTTTTTCATTATTGATAGCATCTACTTGTCTACCTCTGTAATTGGGTTGAATAGGTAAATGTCTACTAAAACGACGATCGATAAGGGTAAGTAATTCTACTTCCGATGGGCGTCCAAAAGATTGAATTGCGGTAAGTGCAGAATTGATGCTACGTCCAGTATATAACACATCATCAATAAATACCACCTTTTTATTTTCAACAATAAAATCAATTTGCGTAGAGTTCGCCTCCAGGGGTTTTGTACCTCTACGAAAATCATCTCTGAAAAAGGTAATATCCAAATACCCTAATTTGATATCATGAATACCATACTCGTCTCTTAGTAACCCTACTAACCTATTGGCTAGAAAAGTACCTCTTGGCTGAATACCAACCAATACCGTATCACTAAAGTCTAAGTGGTTTTCAATGAGTTGACAGGCCAAACGATGGAGTATTATATCAATTTCTTTGGCTGTAAGTAGGACTCTTTCACTCATAATGGATTCCCAAATCGTATTGGAGGGTAAAATTACGGAATTTTACAATAGTAAAAAACAGTTTTTGTTCCCATATTTTATCATGTATTTACCTTTTACTAAAGTGGAGACCTATACCCGTAAAACGTTCTTAAAGAAATAATGGTACGTTAATTGATTGCTTTTTCTTACGAATCTAACATCCTAAGCACATGAAAAACAATCATTCACGAGCTAATGGTCACAAATTAGACCATAGCTCACTATTGGAGAAAAAGCGATCTGTAAGTCTACAGAAAAGAGGATACCTCCACTTTCCACTAGGACTTATCACCAGCTTGTTGCTGTGTTATTTTTTACTTGAAGCATCCTTTACTATGGCAACTCCAACAATTGAGACTGCCAGTCACACAGAGGATTTACTATGGCTAGAAACTACACCTCCAGTCATTCCTGTTAAAAAGGAAATTCCCCAAAAGAGGCAAACTTCCGCAGTTGTCATTACAGACCTACTCACTATTTCTGATATTGATAATCCAACTGAAGATGTGTTCACAACCACTCTACTAACAGACTCTATAGAAGTCATAACTCCTCCTGAAATACATGTCATTGAAGATCCTGAAGAAGTATTTATTTTTGATCATGTAGAAAGTAAACCTATGTTTGCAGAATGTGAAAACGTCGAAGCAAAAGACCAGTTAGCGTGCTTTAAAAAACAATTAGACAAGCATGTTCTAAAAACATTTAAATATCCTTTAGAAGCCAAAAACCTACAGATTCAAGGTAAAGTGTATGTCGTATTTAAGATCAATAAAGACGGTACTGTTTCTATTATGAATACTAAAGGTCCCGCTAAATTACTGGAAGCTGAAGCGGAGCGAATCATTGAAAAACTACCTCCTCTTATTCCTGGAAAAAGTGGTGGCCGATCAGTTTCGGTAAGTTTTGCCTATCCTATCGTATTCAAATTACAATAAAAGTAAAAGCCCCGCAATGCGGGGCTTTAATATGATTCAAGAAAACGAAGGATTATTTCCCTCCTTTTTCCATTTTATCTTTAAGTTCTTGAAGAACATCGAAATCACCTAAAGTTGATTTTTCAACTTGAGTTGATGAAGTGCTAACAGCAGCAGCTTTTACATTCTTCTCCTCTTCTTCTTTGAAGATAGCGGTATGAGAAGCAACTACTCTCTTGAATTCTTTATTGAACTCAATGATTTTGAAATCAGCAGATTCTCCTTTTTTCAATTTCTTACCGTCTTCTTTTTCTAAGTGACGAGCAGGTACAAATGCTACGATATCTTCGTTGAAGTTAATAGTAGCTCCTTTGTCAACGATTTCGTCAATCTCACCTTGGTGAACAGTTCCTACTGCAAACTCCTCTTCGTACTTATCCCAAGGGTTTTCTGTAGTCTGCTTATGACCTAATGACAATTTGCGTCCTTCTACATCCAATTCCAATACAACTACATCTAACTTGTCACCTACGTTAACAAATTCAGATGGATGCTTGATTTTCTTAGTCCAAGAAAGGTCAGAGATATAGATCAAACCATCAATACCCTCTTCCAATTCTACGAATACACCAAAGTTAGTGAAGTTACGTACGATACCAGAGTGCTTAGACCCTACAGGATACTTAGCAGTGATATCAGTCCATGGATCTTGAGTCAATTGCTTGATTCCAAGAGACATTTTACGCTCTTCTCTATCAAGAGTCAATACTACAGCCTCTACCTCATCACCAACATTTACGAAGTCTTGAGCAGAGCGTAAGTGAGTAGACCATGACATTTCAGAAACGTGGATAAGACCTTCAACACCTTCAGCTACTTCAATAAAGGCACCGTAATCAGCGATAACAACTACTTTACCTTTAACTTTGTCACCAACTTTGATGTCTTCACCTAAAGCCTCCCAAGGATGCTTCTGTAACTGCTTAAGACCTAATTGAATACGTGATTTGTTATCATCAAAATCAAGGATAACAACGTTCAATTTCTGATCAAGCTCTACAACCTCGTTCGGGTGGTTGATACGAGACCAAGAAAGGTCGGTGATGTGGATCAATCCGTCTACTCCACCAAGGTCGATGAACACTCCATAAGAAGTGATGTTTTTCACCACACCTTCTAGTACTTGTCCTTTTTCTAATTGACCGATGATTTCTTTCTTTTGCTCTTCAATATCAGCCTCGATAAGTGCTTTATGAGATACAACTACGTTCTTAAATTCGTGGTTAATTTTAACCACTTTGAATTCCATAGTTTTATTAACATATTGATCGTAATCGCGGATAGGCTTCACATCGATTTGAGATCCTGGCAAGAATGCCTCGATTCCAAATACGTCCACGATCATACCTCCTTTGGTTCTGCATTTTACAAAACCATTTACGATTTCGCCTTTGTCGTGTGCTTCGTTTACACGATCCCATGCTTTGATGGTACGTGCTTTACGGTGAGAAAGTACTAATTGTCCTGATCTGTCTTCACGAACGTCGATCAAAACTTCTACTTTGTCTCCTACCTTAAGGTTAGGATTGTAACGGAATTCATTCAAAGAGATTACACCTTCACTTTTCGCATTGATATCAATGATAGCTTCTCTTTCTGTTAAATGAACTACAGTTCCTTCAACTACTTCTTCATCGGCAGTGTCAACAAAGTTATTCTCTACCAGTGTTTCGAATTCTTTTAATTTCTCTTCTTCAACTTGTTCAATTCCTTCTTGATAGTTGTGCCAGTTAAAATTGGCTAAGAATTCTTCAGTGTTTGCTTTAGTTTCAGCCATTGCTGATAATAAATTTGTATTCTGCAAATATTCAAGAGGTTACGTATAATAGTTACAGAAGTGTTATCTATCGTTTTTAGTACAATTCCCTTTTCCTCTTGTGGTCTACGTAAAAGGTGCGCAAAAGTACAACTAAAAAATCTGTTTAACAAATAATTACGCTTCAAATAACTTGTAAAACACGCATTTACACTTCTTAAGAAATGGATCAATAAAAAAGGACACCCCAAACAGAGTGTCCTTATCATTTATTTTTAGTGCTCTTAAGCTTCAATAATACGCTTAGCAAATGCCAAGATACGCTCGAATTGCTCCTCAATTCCCATATCAGTATTGTCAAACTCAATGGCGTCAGCAGCACGCTTTAATGGAGAATCTTCACGAGTACTATCAATAAGATCACGCCTTTGCTCACTTTCAAGTACATCCTCATACTGAACCTCTTCACCTCTGTCAATTAACTCCTTATAACGACGCTTGGCACGTATAGCTGGCGTTGCCGTCATGAATAGTTTCATTTCTGCATCCGGAAAAACGACCGTCCCAATATCACGACCATCCATTACTACTCCTTTTTCTTTCCCCATTTCCTGTTGTTGTTCCACAAGCTTTTGACGCACTTCGGACACTTCAGCTATACGGGATACATTGCGAGAAATATCCATAGTTCGTATCGCTTTGGTTACATTTTCCCCATTTAGATAGGTCTCTGAAAACCCTAAATCCTCATTGTATTTAAAGCTGATTTGTATTTCAGGTAATGCTTTAATAAGATCCTCTATAGAAACTTCTCCGTTGGAAATAATCCCTTTCTGTATAGCAAAATAGGTAACGGCACGGTACATAGCACCAGAATCTACGTATACATAATTAAGCGCTTGGGCTAACTTCTTGGCAATGGTACTCTTCCCTGTAGAAGAAAAACCATCAATAGCAATGGTAATTTTTTTCATGTGATATGATGAATTATTGTAAGTTGACAGCTACCTCAAACAAATAAGTATTGGAAGTTATGCTGTATTTTGCAAAGGTATAATGAAATTTCAATTTATTAATCTTTAATCCAAATCCTGCCAAAATTCTTATAAAATTTTGTTGAACTACCATTGGCCGGCCTTTGTTTTCTTCTAAACCATTTTTACAGAGCCACTCTCATAAAAAACAACTTGCCTACACAAGGATATAACACACTGAAAACGGATAGTTGTACGTATCATCTATTGCGAGGTGAACCCTTGAAACAAATCTTACAAATGTGACATAAAAACACCTCATTAAGAATGCAAAATAAAGAAAAACAACGTCTTATTTCCAGTGGTTTATCAATACACCTTGCACTCTCAAAGAGGCTACATTTTAGATATAGATACTATTAAAGCTTTTTAGCATTCTTTACAGACTGCTTTGTTACAGCCAACTCAATGACTTCCCCCATTTCTTTTACATAATGGAATGTTAGCCCTTTAAGGTACTCTGCTTTTATTTCTTCCACATCTTTTCTATTCTCTTCCGAAAGGATGATTTCTTTTATACGAGCACGCTTAGCAGCCAGAATTTTTTCTTTAATTCCACCCACTGGTAACACTTTTCCTCTTAAGGTAATCTCACCGGTCATAGCCAAACTCTTCTTAACTCGTTTCTGAGTGAAAAGCGAAACCAACGAAGTCAACATGGTTATACCAGCACTAGGTCCATCTTTAGGGGTCGCTCCTTCAGGCACGTGAATATGCACATTGTACTTTTCAAAAATCTCAGGATTAATCCCTAAGAGTTCTGCATTGGATTTAATATATTCCATAGCAATGGTAGCCGACTCTTTCATTACCTGACCTAAGTTTCCAGTAATGGTCATGGCTCCCTTTCCTTTTGAAAGTATCGATTCAATAAAAAGAATATCCCCACCAACACTTGTCCAAGCAAGGCCGGTTACAACACCTGCTACTTCATTATTTTCATATTTATCACGCTCCAGACGTGCAGGCCCTAATACTTTCTCGACATCCTCAGAAGTTACCTTAACATTATAGGTTTCTTCCATGGCAATAGACTTAGCCGCAAATCGAACCATTTTAGCAATTTGCTTTTCAAGGCCACGAACTCCGGACTCTCTTGTATATCCTTCTACAATCTTCTCCATTTCTCGCTTACCAATCAAAAGGTCTTCAGAAGACAGCCCATGCTCTTTTAATTGTTTTGGCAACAAATGACGTTTGGCGATCTCAACTTTTTCCTCAATGGTATATCCGGTTACATTGATAATCTCCATTCGGTCACGCAAAGCCGGTTGAATCGTAGAAAGGCTATTTGAAGTTGCCACAAACATCACCTTGGACAGGTCATAACCCATTTCAAGGAAGTTATCATAGAACTCATTATTTTGCTCCGGATCCAACACTTCCAACATCGCAGAAGACGGATCTCCGTTATGGCTGCTGGAAAGTTTATCAATTTCATCCAAGACAAATACAGGATTTGAGGTCCCTGCTTTTTTCAAGGATTGAATAATTCGACCAGGCATTGCCCCAATATAGGTCTTTCTATGTCCTCTTATTTCTGCCTCATCTCTTAATCCACCCAGCGAAATTCGCACATATTCTCTGCCTAAAGCTTCGGCAATCGATTTCCCTAGTGATGTCTTTCCTACTCCCGGAGGACCATATAGACACAAAATAGGAGATTTCATATCATTACGTAATTTCAAAACAGCCAAATATTCAATAATTCGGCGCTTTACATCTTCCAGTCCGTAATGATCCCTGTCTAAAATTCTTTGGGCTCTTTTTAAATCAAAATTATCTTTTGAAAATTTATTCCATGGCAAATCCAAGTATAAATCCAGGTAATTACGCTGAATCGAATATTCAGCCACTTGAGGATTCATACGCTGCATTTTTGCTAACTCCTTTTCAAAATGCTCCTTTACCTTATCATTCCACTTCTTCTTTTTGGCACGCTCACGCATTTCCTCAATTTCCTCTTCATACGAAACACCACCCAATTCTTCTTGGATAGTTTTCATCTGCTGATGCAAGAAATATTCACGTTGCTGCTGATCCAAATCATAACGAACCTTGGACTGAATATCATTTTTCAACGTTAGCTTTTGCAATTCCAAATTCATGAAACGCAAAGTAGATAGCGCACGTTCTTTTAAATCATTTATCTCCAATAGCTGTTGCTTTTCAGCCACAGTAAGATTCATATTGGAAGACACAAAGTTGATAAGGAACGAATTACTCTCTATATTCTTAATGGCAAAGGTAGCCTCCGATGGAATATTCGGACTTTCTTTAATTATCTGTAGCGCCAAATCCTTTATAGATTCCACTATAGCAGAAAACTCTTCACTCCCTTGATCAGGCTTGGTTTCAGGAACCTCCTTAATAGTGGCAGTGAGATATGGCTTCTCGGTAATGATCTCATTAATTTCAAAACGCTTTTTCCCTTGAATAATAATGGTTACATTTCCATCAGGCATTTTCAATACTCGCAAAATTCGAGCTACCGTTCCAATGGTATTTATATCCTCAAGGGTAGGCTCTTCTACATTTTCATCCTTCTGAGAAACCACCCCTATTACCTTTCCATTGGCATTGGCATCATTAATAAGTTTAACAGAGGCATCCCTACCGGCAGTAATAGGTATAACTACCCCAGGAAACAACACAGTGTTTCTCAGCGGAAGAATCGGAAGCGATTCCGGTAATAATTCATTTTGTATCTCTTCTTCATCTTCAGGAGTCATCAAAGGGATTAAATCAGAATCTTCATCGATGCTCTGAAATGACAATGTGTCAAAATTGGATAATTTAAGTTTCTTCATACGTATTGATAAGTCATTCTGTCAGCACTCTCACAAAATAACCACTAGTTTTTAAGTTTATATCAGGCACTTATTTCTTTAAGGATCATTCAAATAGACTTGCCTTAAATAAAACAATGCCCTAGGGTAAGTCAATTGTCATGCCAGTTTCACAGAACTGACGACAATGCACAATACAAACCGGCAAAGAAACAAAAAACCCCCTATTTTTAGGCTCGCAATTTCTTCATTTTCAACAAATAATAAATATTTCTTGACAACAACACAGTGTATGTAACAGAATAAGAGTACCTTTGCGCCCAATTTTATAAAATATATATGAACAAATTTGAACAATTAGGACTGAACGAACAGCTATTGAATGCCATCAAAGACATGGGCTTTGAGACACCCTCAGAGGTGCAAGAAAAGGCTATTCCGGTCCTACTAGCACAAGACACCGATATGGTAGCCTTGGCCCAAACAGGAACAGGAAAAACAGCAGCATTCGGATTTCCTTTGATTCAAAAAATTGACATTTCCAGCCGTAAAACGCAGGGACTTATTCTCTCACCTACTCGTGAGCTATGTTTGCAAATTGCAAATGAACTAAAAAATTATTCGAAGTACACAAAAGGACTTAACGTAGTGGCAATTTACGGTGGTGCTAGTATCACTGAACAAGCCCGTGAAGTAAAAAGAGGAGCTCAAATCATAGTTGCTACTCCAGGTAGAATGCAGGATATGGTAAATCGCGAGATGGTCGATATTACTAACATCAATTATTGCATCCTTGATGAAGCGGATGAGATGTTAAACATGGGATTCTATGAGGACATTACTGCTATTTTATCACATACTCCATCGGAGAAAAACACATGGTTATTTTCTGCAACCATGCCAAGAGAAGTGGCCAGTATTGCAAAGGAATTTATGAGACAGCCGGTAGAAATTACCGTTGGATCTAAAAACCAGGGCTCTGATACGGTTCGTCATGAATACTATTTAGTAAATGGTCGTGACCGTTATGAAGCTCTTAAACGTCTAGCAGATGCAAACCCTGATATTTTCTCTGTAGTATTTTGTCGTACAAAGAGAGACACCCAAAGTGTTGCTGAAAAATTAATCGAAGACGGATACAATGCCGCTGCATTACATGGTGACCTGAGCCAAAATCAACGTGATTTGGTAATGAAAGCCTTCCGTAACAGACAAATTCAAATGCTTGTGGCAACCGATGTAGCTGCCCGTGGTATTGACGTAGATGATGTTACTCACGTAATCAACTATCAATTACCAGATGAAATCGAAACCTATACCCACCGTAGTGGACGTACAGGTCGTGCAGGTAAATCAGGTATCTCAATGGTTATCTTACCTAAAAGTGAGGTTCGTAAAATTAGTACGATAGAGAAAATCATTAAGCAAAAATTTGAAGCCAAAAAATTACCTTCTGGCATTGAAATATGTGAAATCCAGCTTTACCACTTGGCAAGCAAGATTAAAAATACTGAAGTAAATCAAGAGATAGACAGCTATTTACCTGCTATCAACGATGTTCTTCAAGGCATTGACCGAGAAGAGCTTATCAAGAAAATGGTTTCTGTAGAATTTAGTCGTTTCTTTAACTACTACAAAAATTCTCGTGACCTTAACGCTAGCAGTACGAGTAGCAGAGAAGGAAAAGAAGGCAGACCTACAAGAGAAAGTTACAGTCCAAATGAAAATGGAGAAGTACGTTACTTCATCAATGTTGGAGAGCGTGATGGTTATGATTGGAGAACTTTAAAAGACTTCTTAAAAGCTACTATGGATTTCGGAAGAGATGATGTATTCAAAGTGGATGTAAAGGAAAGTTTCTCGTTCTTTAACACAGATGCTGCGCACACAGAAGCAATTCTTCAAATGTTCACAGACTTTAAGATGGACGGTAGATTTGTAAATGTAGAAGTATCGAATGCTCCTTCTTCAGGAGGAGGACGTGGTTCTTCATCAGGAGGAAGAAGAGATCGTTTTAGAGGAGACGCAAAACGCAGTGATAAAAGAGGTAGTTTTGGTGATCGCGGTAAAGGAAAATCCTTTTCCAAAGACAGCGGCTTTAAAAGCCCAAAGAAAAATAGCAAACGTCGCTACTAAAGATATCCTGTTAAAGTATGATTAAAAAAATGCGCCTTAGCGCATTTTTTTTATTTAGTTTAGTACTTTTAGCACGTAATTCTTACTATGAAAAAGCTTCTTCTTTTAGTACTACTAATGGTTTCTGGCAGTATATTTTCCCAAACAGGTGAAGATTCCTATTTAACTGCCAAGGTTGTCAATGCACAAAATGGCACAGCAATGCCCAGTGTTCACGTGCTTAACCTTAATCAAGTTCTGGGAACCATTACCAATGATTCAGGAGATTTCCGTATTCCTGCCGTTGTAAATGACACGCTTTATTTCTCTTTTTTAGGTTACAAATCCATTAAGATACGTGTCACAAATGACATGTTAAAATTTGAAGGAACCAAAATAGAAATGACTGAGCTTGCATTTGCTTTGGAGGAAGTGGTCGTTCAACAATACCAGCTTACCGGATATTTGGATATTGATGCTAAAAATGTGCCTATAAATAACGCTTATCGTTATAGCATATCAGGTTTAAATACCGGATATGAAGCCAAAAAAGGGAATCCTGGAGCTATCTCTAAAGTACTGGGTGCCATTTTTAATCCAGCTGATTTTCTTTACAACATCTTTGGAAACAAGCCAAACCAGATGCGTAAGCTGCGTAAAATGAAAGAAGAAGATGAAATCAGGGATCTTCTGGTAACAAAGTTTGATAGAGAAACACTTACCGAACTATTACAGATTGATAAAAGCGAATTGGAAGAGATTCTAAGACATTGTAATTATTCTAAAGACTTCATTTACACTGCAAATGACCTTCAAATACTGGATGCCATAAGCGGATGTTACGAAGAATACAAAGTACTGAATCGAAAAAAATAACCGTATTTTCTTACCATATTAATGGTTATTTTTTAACACAGGTATTTAGCTTTTACATGTAAAAACATCCAAAACTTCCTATTTTATGCTATTTTAGCATAAACATAAATTGCTTTGGTGTAAGATGAAACGATTATTTCTTTTTGGCCTATTTATAATACCCACCCTTCACAGTATACAGGCTCAACAACTACCTATTACGTTAAACAACACGCATTATGAAGCCTACATAACAACTATTGATAGTACTGAAAAAAGCCAGTTACTAAACCACGCCCACTACTTGTCATCCGATGCCCTTCAAGGCAGGAAAAGTGGTACTGAAGAAAATAAAGTAGCCAGAAACTATATTCTTTCAGAACTAAAAAAGACTAGTCTTCCTACTGAAAAGCAAGCATTTTCCTTTACAAGATATGGTAAAACCATAGAGGCAGAAAATATTATTGCCACTCTAAAAGGGACCACCTATCCAGATTCTTACATCGCCATTACCGCTCATTATGACCATGAAGGTGTCGATCCAAATTCAGATGGTGACAACATCTATAATGGTGCTGATGACAACGCTTCTGGTACCGCAGCATTACTTATGCTGGCTAAATACTTCAGCTTACACCCTACAGATCATTCCCTACTCTTTATAGCCTTGGATGCTGAAGAAATGGGGCTTCAGGGAGCTAAGTATTTTGTAGAAAATAGTGGAGACAAGAAAATTGTATTGAATGTTAACATGGATATGATTGGCCGAAGTGAAGATAGTACAATAAACATCTGTGGAACCTTCTACACCCCGAGTCTTAATCAATTTTTTACGGCTGCTCAAAAACTCAATTTACCCCTAAATATCACTCTTGGCCATGATGGGTTAGACAATAAACAATCATGGGTCTATTCATCAGATCACTATCATTTCTTTAGATACAACATTCCCTTTCTATACTTCGGTGTTGAAGATCATGATGACTACCATACACCTAAAGATGAGTATAACAGGCTCACCCATGATTTTTACGGCAATGCGTTCCAATTCATAAAGGAAAGCATTAAACAACTAGATAAAAAAATGAGCTATTAAGGCACTAAAATCTGTATTTATAAGTTATTTATATAATAACACAAAACATCTACCATATGAAAAAAATGCTTTGTTTAGCGCTGGCCATTCCTCTATTCATGGCCTGTGGGGAGAAGAAAAAGGAGACGACAAATTCCGTAGAGGAACTTACAGAAACCATTCAACAACAAAAAAATGAGTTATCACAAAAAGTGGATTCTGTTGTAGATGAAATGGAAAAAACAAAATCGGAAATTGACCATTCTATAAAAAAAATAGACAGTTTATTAGAAGACTTTTAAAACTACCTATCGTATGAAAAAATACATATATGCAGCAGCAGTTGCTCTTATTTTCAGTGGAACTCTTATTGCGCAAGGAAAGCCCGAAAAACAAGCTCAAGAAAAAGCTAAAATGGCTAAAGAAAAATCCATAGAGCAAAAGAACCAAACAAAAGATAAAGCCGAAAAAGAAGTTCAAAAAGGCAAGGACAACATAAAAGAGAAGGTCAAGGAGAATCAAGGAAAGGGGAATGCCTATGGTACAGATAAAAATGGATTATCTGGCAAAGAATTTGGTCAACAACGGGCTGAAGAGGCCCGAATGAAAAGCAGAAAAGAATTAGAAATTTCTGTGGAAGATGGCCAAAGAAAAATTAAAAATGCGCGTGAAAAAATCAAGAAATCAACAGACGAACTTGAGAGAAAACATCGTGAACGAAGTATTACCAATGAAGAATATGAAAGGCGAAAACGTACGATAGAAGAAGCTTCAAAAGAGGTAAACAAACTCGAAGAACAAGTAAAACGTACCAAAGAAATTATATTTGGAAACTAAAAAAGGGCATTTGCCCTTTTTTTTATTAAAACATAAGTCACTGCCTATCTGAATACTACCATCAATAGAAATTGAATTCCTTCTAATTTGAGGCTAAATTCCTTCTTTGGACTTGTCTCTATGGTTCTATTTTGCTATTTTTGACTCCGAAAACCAACCACATCCAAAAAATAAAATACCGCAGTTGATGGTAATAAATCTATGGGTGAAGCGTGTTTTCTGTACTATCCAAAAATACAATTCCCTTAATTATTTCTCCAACTGTTAATTTAGAAGTGTAACTCTATTAACATTTATATTATGAAGAAGTATTTAATTACTTTATCAATGCTTGCAGTTATTGGCTTACAAGCCCAAGAAGACTACAACAAATGGTCTGTCGAGATTGGAGCAGGTGCCAATAAAGCAACTGAAGGGTTTGCCCCAGGATATTTTACTGAAACTCCTAATTTTTTCCATGCAGAAGTAGGTGCTCGTTACATGTTCAACAACAAATTTGGTCTTAAATTAAATGTTGGATACGACACTTTTGAAAATGCAGATGATAGCCAAGCTTTCGATTCAAAATTCTATAATGCAAGCCTTCAAGGGGTTGCCAACCTAGGTCGTATTTTAAACTTCGAAACATGGACCAACACTTTTGGTTTATTAGCTCATACAGGTGTGGGTTACGGTCAGTTAGAAAATGACAACTTTTCAGGTAAAGATCAAGTAGGTACTTTTATAGTGGGTCTTACTCCACAAATTCGTATTTCTAACCGTGTAACCATCCATGGTGATGTTTCTTTAATCAATAATACTAAGCAACAAAACACATTTGACGGGACCGCATTAACTTCAAAAAGAGGTTTTGAAACTTCATTCTATACTGTAAGTGCAGGTCTTACCTTTAATCTTGGTAAACACAGCAAACATGCTGACTGGGTGAGCGAAGGTAACAGAGTTGATGATATCGATGCTCGTTTAACCAAACTAGAAAACGGATTAATTGATAGCGATCAAGACGGTGTTGCTGACATGTATGATGTAGAACCTAACTCCATTGCAGGTGTTATGGTGGACAGCAAAGGACGTATGGTAGATGCCAATAAAAACGGTGTTCCGGACGAAATAGAGCGTTACTTAGACGAAAACTATGCTCATAAAGATGATTTAAAAAATGTGAAGTCTACTGCAGCTGCAGAAGAGCTGATCAACCAAGGTTACATCAATGTTTACTTTGGATTTAACTCTAGCCGTCCTGAAGTTGCTTCAATAACTTCAATTGACTTTGTAGCTAAATACCTTAAGGCAAATCCAAGTGCTTCTGTTGACGTAATTGGATACGCTGATGAAATTGGAAATCCAAACTACAACAAAGAACTTTCTCAAAAACGTGCAAATGTTGTAAAAGATATTCTAGTAAATGCAGGGATTGATGCTAGCCGCTTAAATTCTGTAGGAAATGGTGAAGATGCTTCCGTTAACAAAGAATCAGCTGATGCGCGTCGTTTAATGCGTCGTGTAACTTTCAGACTAAAATAAAAATACCAAATCAATAGAAAAGCCCGCATACATGCGGGCTTTTTATATATATGCTTGCTCTTCGATAAGTTTTTTTAGGTTAGACAATCCTTCTTCAAAATCCTTCCCAATCATTTTATCCATATTCATAAACAGCATCATAATGTTAAATGGAAATGGATTCACACCAGAAAACCCCCATGTTACACGTGTTTGCCCACCGGCTTCTTCAAGTCTGAGGTAAGCGTCAGATTCGGATGCCCAAGGTCGTATAAATCGAAGGTGAGACTGAACCAATTCATTAGCAACAATATTAGTTAACTCATGTTCCCCTTCTCCGACCTTCTTATTTCCTTTCCAATAACTTACAGCTCCAACCGTCCCATCTTCACCACGTATTTCCTTAAACATTTCAGAATCTCTTCTGGCCCATGGTGACCATTCATCTTGTTTTTGAAGAAATTGGACATACGGAAAAACCTTGGATCGAGGTTTTTCAATCATGACACTTCGGCTCACATGGTAATTTTGAGGTGCAACAAGTCCTAAAATAATTACCACTAAAACAAGCAGACCAATTAAAATTAGCGCGACCATCATAATCTTCTAAGTTTTTGATTAACAACTTAAAAGTACAAAAAAAGCTTCTACGAATAGTACCTAGACAAAATGTCTTCTATGCTCCTGATGGATTTTTTAGACCAATCAATACGATGATGTACTATTTCTTCAGGACTGAGCTGCCAATCAATGGTAGATTTTCGCAAACGGGTAGTAATATCCTGTAGTATGATGGCTGCACTCACTGATATATTAAGACTTTCAGTAAATCCTTCCATTGGTATTTTGAGAAAACCGTCCGCTTGCTGCATTACATCCTGAGAAAGCCCAAGCCTCTCCGTACCAAAAAAGAAAGCACTTTTCTGAGAAATATCGAACTCATCAAGCATACATGAATCATCATGCGGTGTGGTAGCTATGATTTTATATCCTTTTGCCCTCAAACTATCAATACAAGACTGAGTATCATTATACCGGTACACATCCACCCATTTTTGTGCTCCCATAGCTATGTTTGCATCCAATCGTTTTCCAAAACGTTTTTCAACAAGGTGGGCCTGTTGTACTCCAAACACCTCACAGCTACGAATAACAGCACTTGTATTGTGTGCCTGGTATACATCTTCAATAGCAACAGTGAAATGATTTGTTCGACGAGAGAGAATTTCTAGAAATTTGGCCTTTCGATCTTCCGTAATAAATTCTTCTAAATAAGCCAACAGCTTGGTATCTGCCATGAATTCATTATTTTTATGCAAGATATAAAAATCAACCCAAATGAGATTCCTTTACGTCCTGTTAGCCTTCTTTTCAACGGCTTTAATTTCCACCACCAATGCGCACAATTCTGTTGCCTTGATTCAAAAAGATACGCTGCAAGATTTACTGGATTTTGCTGATAAATTAAATAGCGATTATATCAATGGTGATGGTTCATTTTTTTATAAAAATTTTAATACTGAAAAACTTCGTGAATTTGACACCAATGAAGACCCTTCCCTAGGCAGAAGTGTTCGTGAAGGACTTAAAGCAATAGGTAAAAGAATCCACAATGATATAGAGTCAGGCAGCTATTATGACTTTATCAATTACTACGAAGATAACGACGATGGATCTCTCCACCTTATTTTCAGGATTTTTTCCGAAGAAACCGGTATCAATTACCATGACTATTCACTGAGGTATCAAAATAATAAACTTCAAATTGAAGACATCTATATTTACCTTACGGGCGAATCATACCTTACAACCCTTATCCAAATTCATCAGGCAACAAATTCGAAAGCAACAAATTCCAAAAAACCAAAAACGGATGCTTTAAAAATCAACTCCTTTTTCAAACTCTATCAAAACGGAAATTACAAATTAGCCTACTTGATGTTAAACAGCGTTAAAGACAGGGAAAAACTTTCTCGTGGACTACTAATTCTAAAAGCTCAGGTAGCCCTTAAATACAGTGAAGATTCCTATATAGAGACCATGGAATATCTCTTGAAAAAATACCCTAATGATCCCAGCATTGCGTTAATGTCCGTTGACTATTACTACACAAAGAAAGATTTTAATGCGGTTTTTAAAGCCCTTGATATACTTGAAGAAACTACAGGTGATGATTTTTTAAATTACAACAGAGGTAATTTTGCTTTTGAACTGGAAGAATATGATCTTGCCTTGGAATACTTCCAAAAAGTAGTAAAAGAATATGCTACTTTTATTACTGGTAAATTAGCTTTACTTATCACGTACGATAAATTAGAGCAATATGAAGTATGTATACCTCTATTGGACGATTTAATCAATACCAACGGGATTACAAAAAATGATTTGGATGCCTATGTCTCTACAGAACTTATTTCGTTATCTAAATCTGCTCCTTACAAAAAATGGAAATCCTAACATTTCAATTCTAGAAACCTACATCCATCTATGAAAAAGAAAATTGCTGTACTATCAGGTGCAGGTATAAGTGCCGAAAGTGGAATTAAAACCTTTAGAGATGCGGATGGCCTATGGGAGGGTCACGACATAATGGAAGTAGCATCTCCTGAAGGATTTGCCCGCAACCCTGAATTAGTTCTTGACTTTTATAACCAAAGACGTAAGCAATTACTAACCGTTGCACCCAATGCCGGACATAAGGCTTTAGTATCCTTGGAAGAACTTTATGAGGTAAGTATTATCACTCAAAATGTAGACGATCTGCATGAACGCGCCGGTAGTAGTCATATTATACACCTACATGGAGAGTTGTTAAAAGCTCGCAGTACCCGTAATGAACACCTCATTTATCATTGGACAAAAGACATTGTACTTGGGGACAGGTGCCAAGAAAACCATCAATTAAGACCACATATTGTATGGTTTGGAGAAGCAGTGCCAATGATTACTCCGGCTTCTAAAATAGTTTCAGAAGCCGATATAGTCATCATAGTTGGGACCTCCATGCAAGTATATCCTGCCGCAGGTCTCATCGAGTACTCCACAAAAGGAACTCCTATTTATTTTATTGATCCCAGACCGGCACTACAGTCGAATATCAGTAAAAATCTCACAGTGATTCAAGCTCCGGCTACGGAAGGTCTGCCTGTTCTTGTTTCGCAACTTCTTGGTAACTAACACGCTGTTGATCTGCCCAACCTACCAGTTGTGTTATTTGTTCAGGTGTTAACACCGCTTCTTTATGAATCCACAAATAAGATTCTAAAGGCATTTTATGTTCTTTCACTTCTTCCACAAACTCCTCCATTTTATGCGCTTTCTTCTTAGCAGTATAGGTCTCCCAGATAGAAAAATCCAAATGCTTTTTTCCATCTTTTACATGATCAGAAATCCAGTATGAAAGTGGAGCTACCTCACTATACCATGGATAGGCTGTGTTATTAGAATGACAATCATAGCAAGAAGTCTTTAGCATAGTAGCTATTTCAGCTGGAGGATTCAAAGCCACAATAAGATCTGTTTCAGGAATTTCCTCTGATACATTTTTTTCAGGTCGGAAAAATTGTAATGCAATTAAAACAACTAGTAACAACCACCCTATTTTTTTTAAAATTTTCATAACTTTTACAATTTATATAACTAATGTAGTGAAAAAAGAAATAAGACCTTTAGAAAAAATAATAGACAATGTTACAGGATATAAAGACTCTCGGTTAGAAGCCGGCACATGGGTCCTTGAAAACCCTGAAAATTTAGAGCCTTTGTTACATTTGGCGTTCAACCCTGCATATCCGAACCATTATAAGGCATGCTGGACCATAGAAATTGTGTGTATACAAAATCTTGAACTCCTAATTCCTCATCTTGATTATTTCATTCAAAACATAAAGAACCTATCCCATGAGTCGGCTGTAAGACCCATTAGTCATTGTTGTTTACTACTATGTCAAAAACAACAATTTCATCTTAAAGAATCTACCACCCTTTTTAGCGAGCATCAAATTGAACTCCTTATTGAAACTTGTTTTGATTGGTTACTACAAGACACCTGGGTAGCTGCGAAAGCGTATGCGATGCGATGTTTATACTTCCTAGGATTTAGATCAAATTGGGTCCATGAAGAGCTTACTACGATCCTCACTCAAGGCTATCCTACACACAGTGCTGGTTATAAGGCGGCCGCCAGAGATATTTTAAAAAGACTAAAGCGAAATAGTACCGTAAATTAGTCCTCTTTTATTTTATAAGTCTAAGGGGTTAAGTATCTTTGCCCCTTCATTAAACAACAACACAATAATGTCTTTACAAGCTATTTCACCTATCGACGGCCGCTATGCCGACAAAACACGTCATCTAAGTCCTTTCTTTTCTGAAGAAGCCCTTATAAAATATCGTGTTTTAGTAGAAATTGAATATTTCATCGCTCTGTGTGAGCTTCCATTACCTCAACTTCAGAATTTTGATAAGAACAACTATGAGGCATTACGAAATAGTTACCGTCAATTTTCCGTAGAAGACGCTAAAGCTATTAAAGAAATTGAGAAAGTTACGAATCATGACGTAAAAGCTGTTGAGTATTTTATTAAACAACAATTTGATGCGCTAGGTATAAGTCAATATAAAGAGTTCATTCATTTTGGTCTTACTTCGCAGGATATAAATAACACGGCCATTCCTCTTTCTATAAAAGAAGCCATTAACGCCGTTTATCTACCAGAACTAGCTTCTGTCCTAGATAAACTAAAGGAATTGTCAAAAAATTGGGCAAATGTACCCATGCTTGCCCGTACACACGGTCAACCGGCATCACCCACACGTCTTGGAAAAGAAATAAATGTTTTTGTAGTTCGTATCGAAGAACAATTAACGTTACTGTCACATATCCCACATGCCTCAAAGTTCGGAGGCGCAACAGGGAACTACAATGCACACCATATTGCCTATCCACAAATAGATTGGAAATCATTTGGAACACACTTTGTAGAAGAAATACTTGGATTACATCATTCGTTCCCTACTACTCAGATAGAGCATTACGATCATATGGCAGCCTTATTTGATACTCTTAAGCGAATAAACACCATCCTAATTGATCTTGATCGCGATATCTGGACCTATATTTCCATGGACTATTTTAAACAACAAATCAAAGCTGGAGAAGTAGGATCATCTGCAATGCCTCATAAAGTTAACCCAATTGATTTTGAAAATTCTGAAGGGAACTTTGGAATAGCCAATGCGCTTTTTGAATACCTTTCAGGAAAACTTCCAATTTCTCGTTTACAACGCGACTTAACAGACAGCACTGTATTACGAAATGTAGGCATGCCTTTTGGGCACAGTATAATTGCACTGCAAGCAACCCTTAAGGGTCTTAACAAATTACTATTAAACGAAAAAGGAATTGCCCAGGACCTTGAGGACAATTGGCCAGTGGTAGCAGAGGCAATACAAACCATATTGCGCAGAGAAGGCTATCCTAATCCATATGAAGCGCTGAAAGGTCTTACCCGTACCAATGAGAAAATTACCCAAGCATCTATAGCCGCATTTATTGATACCTTAGATGTTTCTGAAACTATTAAAGAAGAATTAAAAGGGATTAGCCCTAGTAGTTATACAGGGATTTAATATGGTTCCTATACTCATAGAAAAAGCGCTTACCCACAAGGATAAGCGCTTTTTTCTCGCCTAACTAAATACTACTAACTAAAAATTTTTATTGATATTATCTAGAATGGTTTTTTTAGTATATACCGGCGAAGATCAGCAAAATGAACCTCCGCCAAATATATACTCCCATTCAAAATAAATTACTTTGACATAAATATATTTGTGAAATAATTTTTTCCTTTGGTGTCTCGTTTTACACTAATTCCGAAATGAGTAGCCTCTCCCTCCATTGCCTTACGGTGTGCATCACTTTTAACCCAGGCATTTACAACACCTTGAGCAGTTTCAAACCCGTAAGCCACATTTTCTGCCACATTTTTACCTGAAGCAAAGTTTGAAAGCTTTTCTTTACGTTGCATGAAATAATCATGACAAACCTCATTAAAACTTATCATGTGGTCTGTTTGTTCCATGGCAATATTTGAAATAACATCCATACGTTGAAGTGGATTCAAACCTACTGAAGTACGATGTTCATTTACTAAATTTAAGATTTCCGACTCAAAAGAGGAATACTGATAAGGGGCAGTATTAATTTTAAGGTCAGCAGTTTCATAAGTGTCTTCTACGTCAGAAGAGCATGCGGTCAGAAAGAGTAGCGCAGCTAAAGATGCCACTACATAAGCAGGTGCTTTCATGGTTAATTTATTAAGAGTTGGGACACCAAAGGTATCTATGAAAGCACTCTTTTTATGTTAATTTTATGTTAAAATACCGCTTAACTACCAAAATAATCGATGAAATGCACTTTTTAGCCTAAATAATCATCAAATCACTTATAAAAATATCGATGAAATGCACACAACGTCGATTAAAAACAAAATACATGCACAAAATTTTAAACTCCTATTAGTTAAAGTACTAAGATTTCGGATTAAAAAACACATTTTATCGATGAAATGCACTTTAACGAATAACCTTATGGGGCTAAACGGTGAATAATCCAATTATATTCATCATCTAATGTATACCTTAATCGATCATGTAACCGATTAGGTCTTCCTTGCCAGAATTCAATTGAAACGGGACGTACTAGATATCCTCCCCAATAGGAAGGTCTAGGTATTTCTTTTCCTAGATAGGAAGCCTCCAATTGCTTCAATTTAGCTTCCAATTCTTCTCTAGAACCAATTACCTGACTTTGATTAGAAACAATAGCTCCCAGCTTACTGCCATCAGGACGTGATTCAAAATAGCCATCGGAAAGATTAGCAGGAGCTTTTTCAGCTAGGCCCTTAATTATAATCTGACGCTCCATACCATGCCAGAAAAAAGAAAGACAAACATGAGGATTTTGAGCAATGGCTTTTCCTTTTTCACTCTCATAATTCGTATAAAAGTAAAAGCCTTCATAGGAGAATTTTTTAAGTAACACTACCCGATTCTTGGGAAAACCATCAAGGCCTATTGTAGACACAGTCATGGCGTTAGGTTCGTCTACACCACCAAAATGTTCTATTTCATAAAACCATTTTTGAAAAAGTTCTAACGGATTTTCAGGAACATTGCCTTCCAATAGCTCTCCTTTTTCATAGGATCGTCTGTAATTACTTAAATCTTTTTGCATCTCTATTTCATTTATAGTGCAAGTTACAAGTAATCCAGGATAAAAAAATATACTTTAATCCAAAATAGCACTATATATAAGTTCTTGAATATTAGAACGAACGTTTTCAGCAATTAATTTACGGTTATTGGCTGTTGGATACGTTCTATTGGAAAGAAATACATATACAATTTCTTGCTCGGGATCTGCCCATGCATAGGTGCCAGTAAATCCCGTATGTCCAAAACTAGTCATAGAAACACAGCCGCAAGTAGGTCCTTCCTTTTCTAACTGCGGCTTATCAAATCCCACTCCCCGCCTGTTATTTTCCTCACAGTAAAAACATTGATTGAAAGTATCCAGGGTTTCCGGTTTAAAATACACCTTTCCTCCATAATTTCCTTTCTGCATAAATAACTGCATAAGCTTGGCAACATCGTTTGCATTGCTAAAAAGACCTGCATGACCACCTACTCCACCTTGCATGGCTGCACCCATGTCGTGCACATAGCCTTGAATGGTCTGATGCCTGAAATAGTCATCAACCTCTGTTGGAACGATCTGATCTTTCGAAAATCGAACCAAAGGATTATAGGTAGTAAAATTTGCCCCCAATGAATTATAATAATGAATATTCACCAACTGATCAATCGGTTTATCATACTGACTTTCCACATACTGTTTCATATAATAAAAAGCAAGATCACTATACACATATGATTTTTTAGACAATAAATCAGATTCATTAATTATTTTCATAATAGAATCTTGATAATCATCCCTCATGTATAAGCCATCAGCCACATGCAGGTTAAACCCTTTTTCAGGTAATCGACGATAATAGTTCTCTAGTGGTTGTTTGGCAGTTTTACTAAGCGTATGCACATAAAAAGGTATCCATGCCTTTAAACGAGCGTAATGGGTAAGTACATCAAGTACCTTTAGTGAACCTTTATTGGTATTCTGAAGTTGGGGAAGGAGGGTCCCCATAGGGTCTTCCAATCGAAATTTACCTTCATCATAAAGTTTCATTACTTCAGGAAGTGTTGCTAAAATCTTAGTAAGCGATGCCAAATCATACACGCTCTCTGTAGTCACTGGTGTATTTCCATTATACGTATATTTTCCAAAAGCTTTGTGGTATACCACCTTACCTCTTCGAGCCACCAGAATTTGCATTCCAGGGGTCATTTGAGCTGCAATTACTCTTTCAGCTTCCTTATCAATTTGATTTAGAATCTGGGAACTTAACCCTACAGTTTCAGGAAGCCCATATTGCAAGCGATTAATACGTACGGTATGTATGCACGAATTAACTTGAAAATCAGGGTGAGCAGTTACCGGTAATACACCTTTACCATCAATAGCTCCAAATATGAGTTGCGCAGTTTTATCCTGAGCTACTTCACTATTTTGATAACTCACTATAACAGACTCTATCTTTTCGGTTGATGGAAGATCTAATAAGGCATAAGGCTTTGTAAATACAGCGAGTATAACTTTTTTAAACATGGCAATCTCTGCAAGCCAAGCTATCTCTGTCTCTGTAAACTCATGCGCTTTCCACGGGGTCTGATTTGACCTATGCAACCCCACCACTACCGTAGAATAGGGTTCCAAATTCATCATCAAGTTTTCGATCTTGCTCCCCTTTATAAAATCCACCTTTGTATAGCGCTTTAAAGCATTATAAAATACAGAACCATCATCATCACCCATGGCAACATAGGCAATTTTATGCTTTTCCAAATTCGTCAATGGCAATAAAGCCTTGTCATTTTTAACAACAGTAAGTGCATGTTCGATAGCTTCTTCATAAAGCAAATCATCTTCAAGTGTATGTAAATCCTCAATAAGGTTAGTGGTATCAACCGGCTGAAAGTTATTCAGTCCTACCTTATACTTAGCCATTAAAATCTTCTTTACAGAATGCGCCAATCGCTCTTCAGAAATTATCTGTTGTTGATACGCCTCCTTAATTTTAGCCACTCCTTTAGGCACGTCACCGGGTATAAGAAGCACATCACTTCCTGCCAAAAAAGCAGCCAAATCCACATCACCAGGTCCTAAATGATCAGAGGCTCCTTTCATGTTCAAGGCATCAGTAAAAATAAGTCCATTAAATCCCAAGCGTTCCTTTAACAGCTCTGTAACGATACTATAAGAAAGTGAAGAGGGCAAATTAGCCTGCATTTCCAAAGCCGGAACATTAAGGTGAGCAACCATAACGCTTGCCAGATTCTTATCAATAAGCTGTTTAAATGGATATAACTCTATGCTATCTATTCGCTCTTTACTAAAGGCTATGGTCGGTAAGGTTTTATGAGAATCTTTATCCGTATCGCCATGACCTGGAAAATGCTTCCCGTTAGCCAACACTCCAGCTCGCTGCATCCCCTCCATAAAAGCAATCCCTTTTTCGGTTACTGTATATTTATCCTCTCCAAAGGAACGATTCCCTATAATAGGATTTTTAGGATTGGTATTGATGTCTATATCAGGAGCAAAATTAATGTGAACACCTAAACGCTTGGCATGGGCACCAATACGGTACCCTACTTTTGAAATGATACTATTATCTTCAATAGCCCCTAAAGTCATGTTCCATGGGTAGGCAAATGTTGAATCTAACCGCATGGCAAGCCCCCATTCGGCGTCCATTGAAATCATCAGTGGGATTTTAGAAAGTGCTTGATATTCGTTGGTCAACTTAGCCTGACGCATCGGACCACCTTTTGAAAAGATAATCCCTCCAATGTGATAGTCTTCTATCAATTTTTTTACGCGTTCGGTATGAGCACCTTGATTTGCAGAAAATACATCTACCATGTATAACTGTCCTATTTTTTCATCTAAGGACATCGCATTATACTTCTCTTCTACCCATTTTCTTTGGGTAGAAACATCTTCTGTCTCAAGTGGATTAATCTGTTGGGCTGTTGCCAAAAAACAGAAACTACTTAAAACAATGGATAAAAAACAATGAATTGGGTGCAAACGTAGGTGGAGCATCTTCATGAAATCTTGACTTTTGGTAAAAATAACGTAAATAATGTGCCAAAAGATACATCGATACTGTTAAAATAAAAAGCCAAAATTACAGATTCTTACTGCAATTTTGGCTTTTAATCTCTTAATGAAGCAATTAGTTAGCTAACGAATCGATTATGCCAGCTCTCGGAAGCTGGAACCTCCCATGCATTTTCATATTCGTATTTATTAATTACCAAATTATTGAATACCACGGTGTTTTTGGAAACGGCCTTTTCTTTGGCCATTTTTTTAAATTCCAGTAAGGTTTTATACGCCACAAACTCCCCTTGCTTATAAGACACATTCATTTTATCCAACAGATCAACTCCATAGTGTTGTTCAAGGGATTGAATAAAGTGAACAGAAGCATCTATCGAGCAACCTGTCGCGGCTTGCACCTCCTGATTAAGTGCTAAAACAATAAACCGATTATACCGTATTTGGTAAGAGGCTTCAAGTCCAATTCCGTGAGCTGTCCATTCCTCTACAAATGCACGAAGTTTCGTTTCTATCTCTAACAATTCTTCAGCTGAAAAACTTCTATTTGATTGATAAATCCATACCCGAGCAGTCTCTGGTAGGCTTTCAAAAGGTACATACATCTTTTCTACATTAATTCATTTACAAATCCTGTGCTTGCGCTATAAGTTCAGCAATATCCATAACAGCTACTTCTGACTCCTTTTCCTTCACTTTCACCCCATCGGTCATCATTGTATTACAGAAAGGGCAACCTGTGGCAACAATAGTAGGTTGAGTTTCCAAGGCTTGTTCGGTACGCTCAATATTAACATCTTTATCCCCTTTTTCAGGCTCCTTAAACATTTGAGCCCCTCCAGCTCCACAACATAAACCTCTGGATTTACATTTTTTCATCTCCACAAGCTCAGCTTCTAACTTAGTAATCAACTCCCTAGGAGCCTCATACACATTATTAGCCCTGCCCAAATAACAAGGATCATGAAAGGTAATTCGTTTGCCTTTAAACTGCCCACCTTCTATTGTAAGCTTTCCTTCATCCAATAGGGACTTCAAGAACTGAGTGTGGTGCATAACCTCATATTCTCCACCAAGAGAAGGATATTCATTCTTAATGGTATTGAAACAATGAGGGCAAGCCGTTACAATCTTTTTAACTTCATAAGCATTGAGCACTTCTATATTTGTCATGGCCTGCATCTGAAATAAAAATTCATTTCCAGATCGTTTCGCCGGATCTCCAGTACAGCTTTCTTCCGTACCTAAAACTGCAAAATCAACACCCGCTTTATTAAGTAATTTCACAAAAGCTTTGGTGATTTTCTTTGCACGATCGTCAAAACTTCCGGCGCAGCCAACCCAAAACAATACTTCAGGTTGCTTGCCACTAGCCATCATCTCGGCCATGGTTGGTACATGCAGTGCTTCACTCATACAATTAATATTTTAGGTAGTTCATTTAAAAACAACAGTCTTCTTATTGATCATGTTTTCCATCATCGAAGACCTGAATAGTTACTTCTTTCTCTACTAAGTCCGTAAATTTTCCGTTGTATCGAGTAGCCTTCACTAAATGATTATCTACCCAATGATAATTCCCTCCTCTTGGTTTTCCCATTACCATACCATGGTATTTAAATCCATGTTTATCTAGCCATTGCTCCGTCACCTCTCTATGAGCCTCTGTTCGCGAAGTAAAAAAGAAAATAACATGACCTTCATCATACCAACGGTTAAGAGTCTGTAAGGCATCTGGGTATACATTAGCAGTTGCCATACGCTCAGGTTCTTCATTTGGAATATCATCACAGATAGTGCCATCTATGTCAATTAGATAATTCTTGACTCCTTCAGGAAGCACCGGACTTACATGTGCTCCTTCTTCTACTTTTTCATGCAGTAATTTTTCTACGTCTTCAATCTTCATGATTGTGGTTGTTTGGGTTGATAATTTGTTTTATAGCAATTTTTATTCTGATTATTTTCTTTTCTTTTTATTTATTCGTTTTTCCAATTGAGTCGATCCATTTGATTGTAAGGCCAAGGAGCGCCATTATTTTCAATATTAGTCATCATGTTATTAAGCTCCATAGGCGCTGCAGACTGCTCCATCACCAAATAACGACGCATATCCATTATAATAGAAAGCGGATTAATACTCACAGGACATGCTTCAACACAAGCATTACATGAAGTACAAGCCCATAATTCCTCTCTACTGATATAATCATCAAGCAACTGTTTTCCATCTGCCACGAACACTCCATCATTAGCATCTCTATTTTTACCCACTTCTTGTAATCGATCTCGAGTATCCATCATGATTTTTCGAGGTGATAGCTTTTTCCCAGTTTGGTTTGCTGGGCATTCACTTGTACAACGACCACATTCTGTGCAGGTATATGCACTTAATAATTGTACCCAGTTTAAATCAGTAACATCAGAGGCCCCAAACTTCTCCGGTGGGGCACTTCCTTCTGAGGGAGCAGCAAACGGATCAGCATTTGGATCCATCATCATTTTCACTTCATTGGTTACCGACTCCAGATTATTCATTTTTCCCTTAGGCGCAACACTGGCGAAAAAGGTATTTGGGAAGGCCAATAAAATATGTAAATGCTTTGAAAAATAGAGATAATTCAAAAAGATTAGAATGCCTATAATATGCAACCACCAAGCGGTTCGTTCCACCATAACAAGACTATTGAAATCCATACCCTCGAAGAGTGGCGCAATAAACTGGCTTATTGGAAAAGCTCCAGCTTGCACATAATGATGTCCTTCTGGTGCTCCAGGCATATACTGCAGGGTATAATCCGCAGCATTCATCGTAAGAAACAACACCATAAGTACAGTTTCAATGTACAAAATAATATTAGCATCATTACGAGGCCATCCTTTCATCTCTGGTTTCCAAAATCGTTGAATGCGAAGTATATTTCTTCGTATCCAGAACACCACTACGGAAACAATAACCAATAGAGCTAATACTTCAAATGAACCTATAAGTACACTATAAAAACCTCCCATAAAAGCGAAGACCCTATGAGTACCAAACAATCCATCAATGATTATTTCCAATACCTCAAGATTGATAATAATAAACCCTATATAGACAATAATGTGTAAAATACCTGAAACAGGACGTACCACCATCTTTTGTTGCCCAAAGGCAATGCGAAGCATATTTTTCCAACGCTCAGATTTATGATCGCTTGTATCAACAGGTCTCCCCATACGAATATTACGTATGAGTTTCTTTATGTTCATCACAAAGTACCCAATACCCACAAAAAGAATCAGGGTGAATAAAATGCTTGCAAATACGTTCATATATTAGTTTTCATTGGTTTCGGATGATTCATACTTAACCTGCTTACGTCCAAACAACGAAAAATGAACATAACGTTTAGGGTTAAGTTTCATGTCTTCAAGCAACTGCTCCAATTGAAGCGAAGCTCCGGATAAATTTTGGTACAATTGTTCATCCTTTAATAACTTGCCCACTGATCCCTCACCATTTTCTATAGACGCCAATACCTTATTCAGTCCTGCCACCGTATTTTGTATGTCATTTACAGTTTGTCCTAAATTGGCTTCTGCTAATGAGTCGCTCATTTTAGCAAAATTAGCTGTAATTGTATGTACATTTTTCAAAGAAGCATCCATTTCAGCTTTATTGGTATTCATTAAAGAATTAAGAGATTGAGATGCCGTACGTAAACTTGCCATTGTAGCATTTAGATGTTCTAAACTACTTTTCAAGTTTTCTCTCCCTTGTTGATCTAAAACTGCTGCCACTCCCACTAATACTGAATCTGCACTAATAAGTGTTTTACTAAGTTTTGCCTCTAGTGGCTCAATTTTACTAGTAATTGTCTCCACCGTACTTTTTTGAGTGGCACTAGGAATAGTATCGCCCGGTTGTGCCATTGGCCCGTTATCAAAGGTCGGTACTATTTGCAAACCAGTACTCCCAAGTAAACTACTATATAGTTCAGCCTTGCTGTTTTTTGAAAACTCAAACCCCTTGTCTACTGTAAATGTTACGAGAATTTTAGCGGTTTCATTAATTATTTGCACATTGGTGACCTTCCCAACCTGAAAACCATTAACGGTCACTGGTGTAGCCGGCTCAAGACCACCCGAATGACTATATACGGCGTAAAACTTACGGGAAGATTCAAAAACAGCACTCGATTTCAAATAGGTAAACCCTAACAAAAAAAGGATAATACCTCCAAAGACTATAAATGCAGTCTTAATTTCTCTAGATATTTTCAAGCGATTCATTATTTATGTTGCAAACAAAATTAGAAATAAATTTCGTAAGAAGCGACCTCTTACCTATCCGTTTTTAATGCTTCATCCACCGAAATTCTACTCCCCTTTTTATAAGCAACAATAAAAGCATCTTTGTATCCCTTCTCTACCGCTTCTTTCTGCAGCTGTTTGACCTCATCATAACTGTTGGTTTCCCCATAAAAATACCTATATACAGTACCACTAGACTCAATGCTAACTGGCTTTAAGCCTTTGAAATTTTGCGGAAGCGCTTCCACTTTTTTAGCCCCAGCTGCAATTTGTACTTTAAAGATTACGGAAGTATTAATTTGTTTGACTACTGATTTCTTTTCCTCCTCCTTTACGGGAGCTGGTTTCTTTTCCTGCACAACTTCTTTAGAGGTTACCACAGCAGTACTTGCAGGTCTTATCAACTTTTTATAATCCAATATTGCCTTGGCTATATTGTCGGCAAATTGTTCTTGTCCTTTACTTGAAGTTAAAAAAAGACGTTCTTCTCTATTGGTTACAAACCCTGTTTCAATAAGGACACTTGGCATATAAGTTTGATGCAACACGATAAAACCTGCCTGTTTAACTCCCCTATTCTTTCTCTTCATTTTGTCAGTGAAGTTCTGTTGAATCATTTTGGCAAGCTGTATACTTTGATCCAAATATTCCTCTTGCATAATAGTAAACCCAATTACTGATTCAGGCGAATTGATATCATAACCGGCATATTTCTGCTCATAGTCATCCTCTAAATAGATTACCTCATTCTCCGCCTTAGCCACTTCAAAATTTTGCTTATTCGCATGCAACCCTAACACATAGGTTTCAGCACCAGAGGCTTCTGTATGATGCGCATTACAATGTACAGAGACAAAAAGATCTGCCTTTGCTTTGTTGGCAATACGTCCTCGAACATATAAATCCACAAATCGGTCATCCTTTCGTGTATACACCACTTTAATATCCTTATGTTGCTCAAGTTCTTTACCTATAAGCATGACTACTTTAAGAGCAATATCCTTCTCATTTATCCCATTAGACACCTTGCCAGGATCCTTCCCACCGTGACCTGCATCAAGCACAATAACAAAGGGATCGGACTGAGTAACAGCATTCATATGACTAAAAGCCAACAAAAATAAAGAGGTCGGTATAGCAATTAATGTAAATATGATTTTGGTTCGCATAAAATAATAACTGTTAATTGTAGTTACTTAGCTGTAAATTTAAAAGGCCGAAGCATCAACAGACAAAAAAATATCCGTAAGTTTGGCACTTCAAATATTGAGCCATACTTTTACAAGTATCATGGGCTGATAAAGATACACTCTTTGGCGAAGATAAAAAAGTTTGGCAAAATTCATTTGACATCAGAGATTCTTTTGAATGACCAAGTTAATAGATTTTACAACTTTGTACGTAACTAAATCACACATACTTTTTGTAATCCTCACTTGGATTTCTATTGGATTTCTGAAAGCTCAAGAAACCCCAGCGAAAACTCCATTACGCATAGACGCTGTTAAGGATACTACCAAACAAAAGGATAAAATAACGGCAACTGTAGTTCTTGACACTATTGTTAAAGATTCACTTTCAAAAGACTCAACAGCCGCTAAAAAAGGAAAATCTTCTTTACTGGACAAGATTCGTTACAAAGCAATTGATTACGCAAAAATAAGCCAAAAAAGAAAAGAGATTTTACTGTACAATGAAGCCGAAGTGTATTATGAAGATACTGAGCTTAAGGCTGGAATAATCATTCTTAATTACGAGAAAAAAGAAGTGTACGCAGGCCGAATCAAGGACTCCGCGGGTAATTACACTCAAGCACCCTATTTTAAACAAGGTAGTAATATAGTGGAACCTGATTCCATAAGGTTTAATTATGAAACCAAAAGGGCACTTATCTGGAATTCCAAAACAGAACAGGACGGTAGCCATGTAACTGCCGAAATTGTAAAAAAGGAAAATGATTCTACCTACTTTATGTACGAAGGGCGGTTAACTACTTCCAAGAATCCTGACGACCCTGACTACTACATTCGCATTCGGAACGCAAAATTTGTTCCTAAAAAGAAAATTATAGCTGGATTTAGCAATATGTATATTGCAGATGTACCTACACCAATTGCAGTACCATTTGCCTATTTTCCACTTACGCAAGAGCGAACCTCAGGTTTTATTTTTCCAACCTTTGGTGAATTAAACAACAGAGGTTACTTTTTGCAAAACGGAGGCTATTATTTTGCCGTAAGTGATTATTTTGATTTAGCCCTAACTGGTGATTATTACACCAATGGGAGTTATGGTTTACGGGCAGACACCCAATATAGAAAACGATATAAATTCTCGGGAAATTTAGGTCTACGCTATGAAAACCTAATTAACAGTCAAAGAGGTTTTCCGGATTATAGTCGTGGTACAATTTATAATATTCGTTGGTCTCATTCTCAAGACACCAAATCCAGTCCTAGTTCTCAATTTTCTGCCTCTGTTAACCTGGGAAGTAGTCGCTATTATCAAAACTCACTCAATCAATTTAATTCTCCTAATCAACTAAACAATACCTTACAATCCTCAATATCATATACAAAAACCTTTACTTCATATCCTAGTGTACGAATAGGCGTAACAGCCTCACATCAGCAAAACACTCGAACGGAATCTATAAATATGACACTTCCGACATTGACAGCTAATATGGACCGTATTTATCCTTTTGTTAAAAGAAATTCTTCTAGAAAGGGAATTATTGACAACATTAACTTCCAATATAGCATGCGTGCGGAAAACAGTATCACTACGACAGATAGCTTGTTTTTCAAAAAAGAAATGTTTGAAAATGCAAGAACTGGAGTTAGACACGATATTCCTATTAGCACCAGCTTTAAACTACTCAAATATTTCAACCTAGGCATGTCTACTTCAATTAATGAAGTATGGCAACTGAGTACCATAAGAATTAACGATTATGACCCATCTTTACGAAAATCTACCATTGACACCATAAAAGGATTTGATCGTTTTACAACCTATGACTTCAATGCTAGTATAGGCACAACTATTTACGGTATGTTTAACTTCGGTACCGATAAAAAAATTCAAGCCATCCGTCACACCATAACCCCTATTATCGGCTATGGCTACAACCCTAGTTTTGACCAATACTTTGATTCATATGTAGCCAACGAATTTGGAGCCGTACGACAATACACTCGTTTTCAAGGTGGTTTATTTGGAACTCCAAGACAAGGATTTTCAAATACTATGAGCATATCTTTGATTAACAAGCTAGAGGCTAAAGTTCGCGATAGAGATTCCACTAAAACCGAAGCAAAAAAAATCACACTATTAAACAATCTTAATTTCAACACCTCTTACGACTTTAACACCAATCGTATAAGTCCTATCATTATGACTGGAAGCACCAATCTTTTTCAAAATAAAATGGGAATAAATTTTGGAGCCACCTTCAACCCGTACGCAATTGACGATGCAGGCACTCAATTGGATGTCTTAAATATTAATAATGGTGGCGGTCTTGCCAGACTAACCAACGCGAATCTTACGATGAACTATTCCTTTTCAAGTAAAAATTTTAAAGGCAAAGACAACACCAATAATGTAGCTACCGGGGGTAGACCAGATGACCTATTTGGTACAGCTCAAGACTTTAGCGATAGTCGAACAATGGGAAATACAGAAGAAGGTGATGATACGGAGGAAGCTCCAACTGAATATTACCGAACATCCATCCCATGGGATCTAAGAGTAGCCTATTCTTTAAGTTACTCCAATATTAGAAGAGAAAGTGAAATATCTAATAACTCGCTCATGTTTTCAGGAAACATAGACATTACCCCAAAATGGAAAGTGGGAGCCTCTTCCGGTTATGATTTCAAGAACCAAGGATTTACCTACACACAACTTCGTTTTGAACGTGACTTAGATAGCTGGAGACTTAATTTCAACTGGGTTCCATTCAGCGCTAATTCTTCATGGTATTTCTTTATAGGAATCAAGTCCTCAATGCTTTCGGATTTAAAATGGGATAAACGAAAGGTTAGTGATCGTAGCTTAAATTAACAATCCATATAATTGTAAATCATGAAAAAAATAATCCACACACCAAAAGCCCCTGCACCAATTGGCCCTTACAGTCAAGCTACCATGGTCGGTGACGTTCTTTACACTTCAGGACAAATAGCTTTAGATCCAATCACTGGAAACCTTATTGAGGGAGGTGTAGAAGAAGAAACAAAACAAGTAATGAAAAATCTTGAAGCTGTATTGGAGGCAGCTGGAATGACCTTTGAAAATGTGTTTAAAACAACAATTTTCCTAAAGGACATGCATCAATTTTCACAGGTTAACGCCATATACGGAAGTTATTTTAATGACGAGACAGCTCCGGCACGAGAAACGGTAGAAGTTGCAAATCTGCCGAAGTTTGTCAATGTAGAAATAAGCATGATGGCAGCTAAATAAATTTTAATAAAAAAGCCGTTTCTGAATTTGAAACGGCTTTTTTATGATTAAATGGTATGTTGCAGATGGTATTCCACTAAACCATCAATTGGCTTTCGCAATATATTCCCTGCACTTAACCCGTTCTTTTGAAGCATCGTCTTTAATTCCTCCTGAAGGTAAAATGCAATACTACCTACAAAATGTACTGGTATCTGAGGAGCCTCTTCAAACTGCTTAATAAAGTTATCGATAAATAACTGCATTCCCTTAGCTATTAGTTCCTGGCAATAAGGTTCATCCTTATTCTCTATTAAAAATTTAGCGAACGTTGCCAAATAGGTATTAGGATTAGGTAATTTATACAAATGATTTTTTATTACATCCGCATCCAATTCAAAGGTAGCATTAAACTTTTGTGCCAAATCTTCTGGGAACTTATTAAAATAAAAGTCACGCAACAATTGTCTTCCGAAATAATTTCCACTACAATCATCCATCAAGATATATCCTAAAGACTCAACCTTTTGAATCAATTTTTCTCCATCCCACATACAACAATTGGATCCTGTACCTAAGATACACACAACAGATTTTGCTCCGGAACCAATGGTCGCATATACGGCTGCATAGGTGTCCTCTTTAATGGCAATTTCCGCATTTTCAAAAAATGGTTGGAATATTTCACCTAAAAATGTACGCATACGCTGTGTTCCACATCCTGCACCGTAAAAATAAAGCTTAGTTACTTCCTTACGACTTTTATACAGCTCATAATTATTTGTGATGCGCTCAACAATGATTTCTTCGGTCAACACCTCTGGACTCAAGCCAAGTGTTTGTGTAAAAAACAACTTTTCTCCTGATTCACTTAGTGCAATCCAATCAGCTTTGGTGGCGCCACTATCTACGATTAATATCATACTTATAAATATAAGAAAAATGCCTGAAAACTATTGCTTCAGGCATGTATACTTGTTATTATTAAAGGCTTGCAATATGCTGTGCCAAGTCTACTAATTTATTTGAATATCCAGCTTCATTATCGTACCAAGATACTACTTTAAAAAAGCGAGAATTCAGTTCAATCCCTGCATCAGCATCAAAAATAGAAGTGCGCACATCGCCAATAAAGTCTTGGGAAACAACCATCTCATCAGTATAACCTAGAATTCCTTTTAGTTCTCCCTCTGAGGCCTCTTTCATTGCCTTCTTAATGGCATCATAGCTAGTTTCCTTAGCTAAACGTACGGTTAAGTCTACCACAGAAACATCCGCTGTTGGAACACGGAAAGCCATACCAGTAAGTTTTCCATTTAGCTCCGGAATTACTTTACCTACCGCTTTAGCTGCCCCAGTTGAGGCTGGAATGATGTTTAACATGGCACTACGCCCACCTCTCCAATCTTTACGAGAAGGCCCATCAACAGTAAGCTGGGTAGCAGTTGTAGCGTGCACAGTAGTCATCAATGCTTCATCTATTCCAAAATTATCATTTAACACCTTTGCTATTGGAGCCAAACAGTTGGTCGTACAAGAAGCGTTAGACACAATGGTATCAGAAGCTTTAGCATTAAGATGATTTACTCCCATCACAAACATAGGAGCATCAGCTGAAGGAGCAGAGATAACCACCTTTTTTGCTCCCGCATTAATGTGTGTTTGAGCTGTTTCAAGTGTTGTAAAAATACCGGTACATTCTGCAACCACATCAACTCCCACTTCATCCCATTTTAAATTATTAGGATCTCTCTCTGCAGTAATTCTAATGGTTTTACCATCAACTACCAAATGACCGTCTTTAACCTCTACAGTTCCGTCAAAACGTCCGTGAACTGAATCATACTCTAACAAATATGCTAAATGATTTACATCTAACAAATCATTGATTGCTACAATCTCTACATTTGGTCTCTTCACAGTGGCTCTAAACACCAATCTTCCTATTCTACCGAAACCGTTAATTCCAATTTTTAAACTTGACATAATTTTTATATATTACAATTAATGTATGAATAACAGAGTTTTACGTAGTCATAATATCAGACACTCGTAAAAGCTCTATATCTATTTTTGATTTTCCTTTTACTGCATTTTCAAGTGGTGTAAGCTCAATCTTATCATTTAAGAGCCCTACCATATAATTAGTTTTTCCTTCAAGAATACTCTCTACAGCCGTAACTCCCATTCTACTAGCTAAAACACGATCAAAGCAAGAAGGTGATCCTCCACGTTGCATATGTCCTAAAACAGAGACACGAACGTCATAATCAGGAAGATTTTCCTCCACATATTCTTTGAGTTCAAAAACATTCTTTCCTGTCTTATCCCCTTCCGCTACTACAACAATACTAGAGGATTTTCCAGACAGTCTACTTCTTTCTAGAGATTCTAAAAGACGATCCAATCCCAAATCTTCTTCAGGAATTAGAATTTCTTCTGCACCTGCACCAACACCTGCATTCAATGCAATATGACCTACATCCCTTCCCATAACCTCAACAAAAAACAAACGATTATGTGAACTAGCAGTATCCCTTATCTTATCAATAGCATCTACCACTGTATTCAAGGCTGTATCATACCCCAATGTATGTGTAGTACCGAAAATATCATTATCAATGGTCCCTGGAATTCCCATTACCGGAAAGCCAAATTCTTTATTAAGAACAATGGCACCTGTAAAGGTACCGTCTCCACCGATAACAACCAGGGCATCAATTCCCATGGCACGCAGATTATCGTAAGCCTTCTTTCTTCCTTCTGGAGTTCTAAACTCAGTAGACCTAGCCGACTTCAAAATGGTACCACCCTTATTGATAATACCTTTAACGCTACGAGCATTCATTTCTTTAAAATCGCCCTCAATTAGTCCTTGATAGCCACGGTAAACTCCGTAACATTCAATTTTATAATAAGCGCAAGTACGCACTACCGAACGAATAGCCGCATTCATTCCAGGAGAATCACCTCCGGAAGTTAGTACAGCCATTTTTTTTATGGATTGTGACATGTTTCTGTTTTGATTGAACTGTAAAATTACCAAACTTTATGTAAAGAAAATAGGGCCTTCAACCACATTCATTCAGCCCTTTAGAACTCTAACGATTTAGTTTTATAATTTTTAACATTTTAATTATAATTTAACAAAAATGTTACTTTTGAATACTTTGAAACAATGTTCAAGTTTAAATTAACAAGTTCTTCCAGTTTATAATAAAATGTTATAATTTTAAACATTGGATTAAAATACGATAAAAAAATTTCAATACATAAGAAAACGTAATTTTTTTATTTACATTAGCATTCTTATTTAAAAAACAATGTAAGTCTAACCAAACTTAACGACCTCCAAAACACACAACATGAATCTTACTTCTTTAGATTACGGAATTATTATTGCATTTTTTAGCATTGTACTTATAATTGGGATTGTTGTTTCAAGACAATCCGGAAAAAGCTCCAGCGAATACTTCCTCTCAGGGAGAAGTATGCCTTGGTGGCTACTGGGAATGTCCATGGTAGCAACTACCTTCTCTACCGACACCCCAAATCTTGTAACGGACTTGGTACGTCAAAATGGAGTGGCAGGAAACTGGGTATGGTGGGCATTTTTACTTACAGGTATGCTTACTGTATTTGTGTACGCCAAACTCTGGAGAAAATCTAATGTAGCTACCGATATTGAATTCTACGAATTACGCTATGGAGGTAAACCTGCACAATTCTTAAGAGGATTTAGAGCAGTATATCTAGGTTTATTTTTTAACATTTTGAGTATTTCAGCTGTTTCATTGGCGGCCATTAAAATTGGCGGTATTATGTTAGGGCTAAGCCCAATTGAGACCATTGGAATAGCCTCACTTATCACAGTAGTGTTCAGCGCTATAGGTGGTTTCAGAGGAGTAATATATACTGATTTTGTATTGTTTTTTGTCGCTATGGTGGGGGCAATTGGTGCCGCCTATGTTGCTGTAAACCATGAAGCAGTAGGTGGGCTTTCGGGATTATTATCTCATGAGGCTGTACAAGACAAAATCAACTTTTTACCAGATTTTAATGACAAAACACTTCTTATCAACCTTCTAATCATTCCACTAGCTGTACAGTGGTGGAGCGCTTGGTATCCAGGGGCAGAGCCTGGTGGAGGAGGCTATATCGCACAACGTATGCTTGCAGCCAAAAACGAAAATCACGCTATAGGTGCGACCTTCTTTTTTAACATCATGCACTATGCACTTCGTCCATGGCCATGGATATTGGTTGCTTTAGCTTCTCTAGTCGTATTTCCGGATCTTGCTAGTATACAGGCTGCATTTCCTAATGTTGAAGAAGGAAAATTAGGGCATGATTTAGCCTACCCTGCTATGCTTACCTTCCTACCTGCAGGATTGCTGGGATTGGTACTAGCCTCCCTAATTGCGGCATTTATGTCTACTATTTCAACTCACCTTAACTGGGGAGCATCCTATCTTGTAAATGATTTTTATAAGCGTTTTATAAAGCCAGATGCTTCCGAAAAAAGACTGGTTAACGTAGGAAGAATAACGACCTTTATCATCATGCTTCTTGGAGCGATGGTTGCCTTGTTACTTACCAATGCCACCCAGATATTCGATATTATAATTATGTTTGGTGCTGGTACAGGACTTATTTTTATCCTTCGCTGGTTCTGGTGGCGTATCAACGCATGGAGTGAAATATCAGCCATGTTCTTTTCAGGAATTGTATCCATTTTATTCAATTTAACCTCATTAGGCGCCATATTGTTTGGCTCAGCTACTCAAGAGGGCATTTTTGAGTCATGGTTAAAATTCCCAATGGTTGTATTATCTACCACCATAGTTTGGGTGTTGACAACCCTTCTGACCAAACCTGAATCGAAAAATACCCTAAATAGTTTTTATCTAAAAATTCAACCGGGAGGTCCTGGATGGAAGAAAATTATTGATCAAGCAAAAGATGAAGGTGTAGAATTAGTGACTTCCAAAGACAAATGGTCAGTACCTTCTGGTATCATTGCCATGCTTTGGGGATGTTTATTGGTATATTCATGCTTATTTGCTACAGGTAATTGGATTTACGGAGAAACAACCTATGCACTTATTCTAACAGGCGTGGCCATAGGTGCAGCCATAGGGCTGTTAAACGTATGGAGAAAGATGAGAAAAGTTATGCTGTAAAAGATACCCAACCTGTTTAAAAGATAAAAGTCGCAATTCTATTGCGACTTTTTCTTTTTTGCTTTCATTTTCACCATACCGTCATCTCCCATCATATCAATATATTGCTTTTCAATTTCCGGATCACTGTCTTCATCTATTTTTGTTTTAGACTTAACGCCAAAAATCTTCCTCATCAGATCCTGAAAAGTATTAAAATCTACCTTATAGGATAGTCCAACTCCTTGGGTATATCCAATCCTATCAGATAAAAATTGTTGAATTTCATTCTCCTTATTAAAGATTTTAGCGCTTAAACTTCCATCTTCATTCAATAATATTTCAACCTCAACATCTCCTGCAACTACCGTTTGGCTAACCCCTCCTATTGGTACTCCAATTTTTCCATTCAATAAAATACGGTCGCTTATTTGCGTACTGACAGTTACTCCAAATCGGTCACTAGTAGCCAAATCAATTGCTGCCCCTCTGTCTCCTTGTTCATAGGAGATCCCCAAATCAATCTTCCCTTCCTTATCATCAAGAATTTGATTTATCATACTAAATCCAGTTTCCAAAAGATTTCTGGAAACAAATTGGTTGTTTATACTCACCTCATTTGTAAAAGTGCCTTGTGATAGAAGTGAGAGCGCTTGTAACTGCTTTTTATCTCGATCCTCCAAACGGTAATTAAGCTCAGAGGCTACCACAGGATTGGTGTCTGGAAAACGAATATCAAACACTGTTTCCGGCTGCATAAGTTGACCTTCCAAATGAATTACAACTTCAGTTTCAATTTTCTTATTGTATTGAGGATTTTCAAGTAAAAGTGCTGGATTGGCGTTGAGCGAATAAACTGCTTCCATATTACTAAGGGATGCCGTAAGGGGATCACCCTCCCAACTTATACTACCTCCGGGAAGCACTTTAAATCGCTTATCAATTAATCCTCCATATTTAAAATTATACTCTCCGGAATAAGTAACAAAATCACCCCACATATTGAATTTACCTTTGGTATTAATCTCCATTAGTAATATTCCTTCACCACTTCCCTTGAGCGTGCTTCCTGATTTTTTATCAAGCACTATCTCTACCTCTGCATCTGGAGTAACACTTAATTCAAAATTAAGTTCAAGGCCCTTTATGTCTTGTAAAACGCGACCATCGTTATCCTTTTCCGCATGTTTATCTACAAAAGTTATAAACGAATCATCACCTATGGTAGCTACATCGCTAATAGGTATTTTCAATGATGTCCCAGCTCCAGTGGCACCATCCACTGAGATGGTTAGTGCATCTACAGGTCCAGAGAGTGTTGCTTGTCCGTTAACAAAACCAGTCCCATAGTACAACTCATCATCACTTTCCTCTGTATCTAGTACCAAAAACCGACTGTTACGAGTATCTAACTCCAAATCCATAAACCAGTCCGTAAAATTATTATGTGTCATCATTCCATTAAGACTAGCCCTTGTTTTGTATTTGGTATCTGTGAGTTGGATATTATCAAATTCAAAGGTCTGATTTAACAGATTTATACGTGAAGATTCTCCCAAGGCAACATCTACATTCAAATAAGGAATGGTTAGACCTGCCTGATTAAGGGTGAGTAGTCCATTGACAGATGGATTACTTAACGGACCCGTTATTCGTGCATCACCAGTAACATAGCCGCGTATCTTTGATATGACATCCTCACCCAACGGACTAAAAGGGCTTAGGTTAAAATTACGTAAAGTGGCATCGAGATTCAGAATAGCTTGCTTTTTTTCATCAAATGTCAAATCTCCCATCATTCTAAAACTTTCAAGTTGATCATTGATAAACTGGACGTTGACCAAATACGACGTCAAATTCTCATTACCAATAATTCCTACTTCCAAATCTCCTAGATCATAGGCATTGATATTAAAATCTTTAATCACCAAATTAGATGACGGAAAATAGTTACTATTACGTTGAAAAATACTCAACTCACCGTCCACTATACCATTTAACTGCAAACTATCTATGGCAGGTGTTATTTTATTAAGAGATACTTGCTTAAAAGAAAGTTCAATATCTTTAAAAGTGGAATCTGCAAAAACGCCTTTAAGATTTATACGTTCATTTTTATGACTCATAGTAATGTTTTCAACAAGAACGGAGTCCACACTTCGATTAAAAATAACTCTATTTTGTGTATTTCCTTCTTCATTTAACATCCATGTATTGCCTTTAAAGCTAACATCTGATGTTTTTAACCCAATTACAGACTGTTGTTTATCATTAAAGGTATGGTAAAAGTTTAGGTTGTATGAATCATCAAACTTTTCACCTCCCTTAAATTCTGTACGGAAAAACAAAGTGTCTTTAATGGTAGCATTAATGAGATTAAATTCTTCTATATCATAATATTTATTCTTTATACGACTTACTTCCATATAGGTATTGAACAAAGGATTTTTATTATCTACCTGAAGTTGAATATTATCAAATATGGTTCCTTTAGCATTTATAGTGGGTGATTTAAATGTAAGTTTAAAATCTCCTTCGTCAGCCACAATTTTTCCCCTTATAAACGTATTCTTACCAAACTCAATTTCAGGAAAAAACACATCCACAATTTTATTATATATTTTAAAATCAAAATCGAGCACCTGCCCTTTTGACACCTTGTGAGGACTGTAATTAGTATAAATACTACCAATTGAATTTTCCAACACCTTTCCTACTTCCTTCACCTTAAAATTTCCCTTTACATACCCGGTGATTATATCTGGAGAATTTATCTCAATGACACGTAGGCTATCTTTAAAAACAGAAGTAACTTGAAAATCGTCAAAGAAATAGGAATCATTCTGATTGATGTAATTCGTATTTTCAAAATTGATTTCCCCAGCCATATCATCCAGGGTATTGCCTTCAATATTAAACTCAATTTCACCTTTGAAAATTGAAATGGCATCTCGTTTAACGAAATTAAGTTTATTTAAATCTGCATAGATAACCTCAGCTTTAAAATCAAAACGATTATTCGCGTTTGAGAAATCTGCTAACCCGGTGAAGTTCATCTGCAAATTTTGATCATTAGTAACCAGGACACCATTAAACAATTGATTTTGAAGTATCCCACTTACATCCAAATCCTTGTATCGATACTTATTGTACTCCAAATCATAAACGGTACCATCAATCTTTGTATTCAATGTTTTCCTTGTGAATCCAATTCCATCCACTTCGGCAGCAAGAGATACCTTTCCCAAGGTAGGGTCATTAATAAAATTTCCAATATCAAAATCTTCAAATGATAGATATCCTTTGTACGAAGCATTATCTATATCACCAATATCAGTCAATAATAAATCTGTATAGGCATATCCAATTTCAGTACGCAGATTTAATTGACCATCAATCGAGTTTTCCGTTATATATGCTGTACCGTTTATATTAAACTGCCCAAGTTTCTCCAAAGAAGAGGGTAAATTTTTACCTAATAAATTTGGTAAAAGCGATTTTAGACTTTGATAATTTGAAGATATATTCCCAATATTAGCGTGTAATGAAAACGGATTACTACTGGTAAAAAGATTTTTAAAATTAAAATTCCCTTTAATATGAGAATTCTCAGAAATCATTTCCAACCCAGAGGCCGTCATATTATTCAAATATCCAGAGATACTTGTTTTAAATGTGGCTGCTTCATTTTCTCCAAACTCATTATAAAATCTATTAATCTCACTAAAATTAACTATTGAATTATCAAATACGGCTTGTACTTTTACCTTATTAAGAAAATCTGCAAAATCCTTTCGGTCATAGGTAAAAACTAAGTGTCCATTAAGTTGTGAAAGCGGTGTTTTAATGGTCAGATTATCAAAGGACATTTTTGTTTTACTATAGCTAAAATCAGCCTCAAGATTCTCCACTCTTTGATTGTTTTTAGCCATGAAGGCCAATTCTTCAATGTGTGTAGTTACATTAGGCCCATGAATTTTAAAATCAAGAATTTCTGAATTTAGCTCATAAAAGTCTAGAATTTTAGGAGTGTCTAGGTTTTCATCAATGAGTCTAAACCTTCCATCATTCAACGCAATCTTAGAAGAAGTCAATAAAAATGGATCTTTACTTGCTGTTGTATCTCCCGCTTCTAGCTTTTCAACAAACACATCTAAATTGGTATGATTTTCACCTTTGTAGGTTTTTAAATTAAATACCAATCCCTGCATATTAATCTTACCAAAAGCAAGTTTCCCATCTATAGCTTTGCGAAAACTTACTATAGAAGTACTTAATCCGTTAATATAAAAAAGGGTATCCTTTTTATAATCCTCCACATAAATCCCGTTAAGCTTTACATTACCTCCAAAGGTGAGATGTATACGATCAATGTTGATATTGGTATTAAATTCATTATTCAAAGATTGGGTAACATACTTTGCTATGCCAGTTTGCACAATAGGCAAGGCTAATAAAATCACTACTACCCCCCAAAAAAGCAATAGATATAGTAGTAGCTTAATTAATATTTTCTTAAATTTTTTGATAGCGAATTCTGTTTTACCTTTGTACTATATAAAAGTATCAATTTTTATTCCATTCTTAATGAGTACAGACCAAGTTTATATTTTGGCAATTGAATCTTCATGTGATGACACCTCTGCAGCCGTTATCCATAACGGAAAAATGCTATCTAATGTGGTTGCCAATCAAAAAATACATGAAGCCTATGGTGGTGTCGTTCCCGAACTTGCCTCCAGAGCACACCAGCAAAATATAGTTCCTGTAGTCCATCAAGCCTTAGCGAAGGCAAATATCGACAAAAACCAGCTATCTGCCATAGCATTTACGCGTGGTCCTGGACTAATGGGTTCCTTATTAGTAGGAACCTCCTTTGCTAAATCCTTAGCAATGGGATTACAAATTCCTTTAATTGAGGTTCATCATATGCAAGCACACATTCTAGCTCATTTTATAGAGGAGGAAGGTTATGAAAAACCTACCTTCCCTTTTCTTGCAATGACCATTAGTGGTGGGCACACACAAATAGTACGTGTAGATGACTATTTTAAAATGACTGTAATTGGGGAAACGACAGATGATGCCGTTGGTGAGGCCTTTGACAAAACAGCAAAAATTCTAGGACTACCTTACCCTGGAGGTCCATTGGTAGATAAATATGCACAAGAAGGGAATCCAAAAGCGTTCCCATTTACTAAACCCAAGGTTCCAGGATTAGACTTTAGCTTTTCTGGCCTTAAAACCGCAATACTTTATTTTGTGCAAAAAAACAAGGCAGCAAATCCAACATTTATTGAAGAAAACATAGCCGACATTTGTGCTTCTGTGCAACATACCATAATACAGATTTTGATGGATAAATTAAAGTTGGCCTCCAAAGACACTGGGATAAAACAAATCGCTATTGGAGGAGGAGTATCTGCTAATTCTGGAATACGAAACACCCTTAAAGAAGCTGAAAAAAAATACGGATGGAAAACCTATATTCCTAAATTTGAGTATTGTACCGACAATGCTGGCATGATTGCCATAGTAGGCTACTTAAAATATCTTAACAACGATTTTACCGATGCCAGTGTTTCCGCAAAGGCTCGTTACGCTATAAACGAATAACCATATCTATGCAACTTTTCTACTTCCCTGACTTAACTGCAGAAATGACAACGTTCACCTTTGACAAAGAGGAAAGCAGTCATATTGTAAAAGTACTACGAAAAAAAGAAGGCGACCTATTGCATATCACCAATGGTAAAGGAGAATGTTGGGAAGCAGAAATAGAATTATCCTCCCAAAAAGCTTGTGTTGTAACCTTAACAAAGCACCGTAAAGAATCTGGGCGTAATTACTACCTTCACTTGGCTGTTGCACCAACCAAAATGAATGACCGATATGAATGGTTTTTGGAAAAAGCCACTGAAATAGGTATTGATGAAATTACCCCAATTATCTGTGATCACTCTGAACGCACCATAGTAAAAAGTGAACGTTTTGAAAAAATAATACAATCCGCCATGAAGCAATCATTGCAATTGTATCTACCTAAACTTAATCCTGCCATTTCTTTTAAAGATTTTATCGATATCGAAAGAAACGGACAACTTTTTATAGCCCATTGTGACCAAGGGACTAGATATTCGCTAAAACGAAAAGCCTTGGCTGACCATAAAGTAACCATCCTTATTGGACCCGAAGGAGACTTTTCTGAGGCCGAAATTAACCTTGCTCTTTCAAAAGACTATACTCCTGTAAGCATGGGAGATACCCGATTACGCACCGAGACGGCAGCCCTAGTCGCCTGTCATACAGTAGCTCTCATAAACAGTTAATATCGCACCACTCCTAAGAAAGAAGGAATTACAAAATCTATAAACAGTACATTTTCAATAGTTTGCAATAATATTTTCTTACTTTTAGAAGAATCAAACACCATTTAATCTAAAAGTTTATGAAAAAATTAGTTGCGGAATTTATTGGAACCCTCTGGTTAGTACTTGGAGGTTGCGGAAGTGCTGTTTTAGCAGCTGCATTCCCTGAATTAGGAATTGGCTTTGCCGGAGTGGCTCTTGCCTTTGGTCTAACAGTACTTACTATGGCCTATGCTATCGGACATATTTCAGGCTGTCATTTGAATCCTGCCGTATCGGTTGGTTTATGGATTGGAGGACGTTTTGACAAAAAAGAAGTACTCCCGTACATCATAGCCCAAGTACTTGGAGGAATTGCAGGAGCTACTATTTTATACCTGATAGCATCTGGCAAACCAGGCTTTGAAATTGGAGGATTTGCCGCTAATGGTTATGGAGAACATTCACCAGGTAGGTATGGTTTAACGGCAGCTCTAACCTCAGAGGTAATAATGACATTTATGTTCTTACTAATTATACTTGGAGCTACAGACCAAAGAGCTCCAAAAGGTCTTGCTGGAATAGCTATAGGATTAGGATTAACACTCATACATTTAATAAGTATACCGGTCACTAATACTTCCGTCAATCCAGCTAGAAGTACAAGCCAGGCCCTATTTGTAGGTGATTGGGCTTTAGATCAACTCTGGCTATTTTGGATCGCCCCTGTTATTGGTGCTATGCTAGCGGGTATCGTATATAAATATATGGGCCGTACGGCAAATTAACTTTTTTCAATCTCCACCCTACTAAAAAGAGGCAATAATATCTGCCTCTTTTTAGTATATTTATACACCACAAAGTTGTCTATAAACTAGGAATACACAGTAACTTTTACTGTCATCAAATAAAAATCAATTTTACCAAGACAATAGTATGCGATTTTTCTCAATAGTCATGTTACTTTTAAGCTTTCATCAAATAGCTTACAGCCAACAATTGGCTATCCTGCAATACAAAGGAGGTGGTGATTGGTATGCGAATCCAACAGCACTTCCAAATCTTATTGCTTTTACCAATGAACAAATCAACACCAGACTAAACCCAAAGCCAGCCGTAGTAAAAGCTGAAAGCAACGATATTTTCAATTATCCTTTTATTCATATGACAGGACATGGCAATGTGTCTTTTGACGAAGTAGCCATTGAAAACATACGAACTTATTTACTTTCAGGAGGTTTTCTTCATATTGACGACAACTACGGGATGCAACCCTATATCACCAGAGAGCTTAAAAAACTATTTCCAGAAAAATCCTTAACGGAAATACCTGTTGATCATCCTATCTATGATCAAAAATTTAAGTTTCCTAATGGCCTCCCAAAAATCCATGAACATGATAACAAGCCGCCTCAGGCACTAGGTCTTTTTGAAGGTAACAGACTTATATTATTATTTACGTACGAGTCAGACCTAGGTGACGGATGGGAAGATCAAGCGGTGCATAACGATCCCGAAGACATACGTCTTAAAGCACTTAGGATGGGAAGTAATATCATTGAATATATTTTTAAAAATTAAATTGATTATCAGCTACTTACATATATTCTAAATTCTTTAAGCTTTATCTTACATTTATTACGTTTTGTCGAAATGTTAAATTTTTCTTAACAATTAAATCCTTCTTTTTGTTATAAATAAAAATAATTTTGTTAAAATTGTTGTGATTTTAAATCTTTTTATAAATCTAACTAACAAACTTTTACTTATTTATGAAAAAATTTCTTATTTCAGCCATCACCTTAACGTTAGCATTATCTTCATGTAGTTCTGATTCCACTCAGAATGACGCTACCGAAGAGCTTCATGCCACTACTCGTAACTGTTATTCAACTGAGCACCTAGCCAACCAAATTGCAGCCGATCCATCTCTAGCTATACGCATGCAACAAGTAGAGGAATTTACAAAACAAGTATTAAGGGATCCTAATGCCATGAGAGTTCTTGCGGATGGAACATTAGAAATTCCTGTACATGTAAACGTATTATACAACAAAACAGCAGAAAATGTTTCAAACGCTCAGATTCAATCTCAAATTGATGTATTAAACGAAGATTTTGGAGGCTATAATCCAGACTACTCAGACATTCCCGCAATTTTTCAAGATGCAGCTTCGGGAGACATAAAAATTCGTTTTGTGTGGTCACAAGAAAACACAACCCGTAAAAAAACAAACAAAAGAAGCTGGAGAACTAACGATGATATAAAAAAATCATCTAGAGGAGGAATTGATCCTACCAACTGTTCTACTACTCTTAACATTTGGGTTGGGGTTTTATCAAATAACATCCTAGGCTATGCGCAATTCCCAGGTGGAAATTGTGCTACAGATGGTGTTGTAATTCACACCAACGCCTTTGGTAGAGGAAATTATGCCTTGTTTAGTTCCTTTAATAAAGGTAGAACTGCGACTCACGAAGTTGGTCACTACTTTAACCTTCGTCACATTTGGGGAGATGCTACTTGTGGAAATGATTTCGTAGCAGACACCCCTACACACAATACATCTAATGGAGGATGTCCTACATTCCCGCACTACAGCACTTGTTCAGGCACCCCTGTAGAAATGACAATGAACTATATGGATTATACCAATGATGCTTGTATGTATATGTTCACCTCTGGCCAAGCTGCTCGTATGCAAGCCACCTATACCACAGGAGGACCAAGAGCTTCCTTACGTTAACCATCGAAATCAACATAATTTAAAAGCCCCTAAAGGGGCTTTTTTAGTAAGTAAAGATCATATCTATTATCCTAGGGCTACTAATACATTTTTATTTATCTTAGTCCATTCTTTTACATAAATGATGAACTCAAAAACTATTTCTACAGGAATTCTAAGAGCTTTAGGAATTTTACTCTTAATAGCCTTAATTCTATTCTTTTTATATAAAATTCGCGCCGTAGTTGTATACATCATTTTAGCTTCGGTTGTTGCCCTAATTGGCAGACCTGTGGTAAAGTTCCTAACCGTTAGACTCAAATTTAAAATTACATTTGCCGTATTATGTACGCTATCGTTGATGATGGGAGGAATTGTAGGCTTTTTATTATTATTTATTCCCCTTCTTATTCAACAAGGTCAAAATTTAGCCCTATTAGATATTAATGCTTTACAAAACAACATAACACTTCTATTTGAAAATCTTATTACTCATTTCAATTGGAGTAAGTCAACCATGGAGCAATGGCTTTCCAATATAAATGTACTTGATATCCTAAACTTGAAAACTATACCAGAAATGCTAAACAGTTTCCTTAGCACTATTGGAAGTTTCGGAGCTGGTTTTTTCTCCGTAATTTTTATTTCTTTCTTTTTTTTAAAGGATAGTAAACTCTTTGAACAAATGATTCTAACAATGGTTCCTGATAACAAAGAATCTCGTGTTCAAAATTCCATGGACACCATTAAAAACCTTCTATCCAGATACTTTATTGGATTACTACTTCAAATTTTAATACTTTTCATCATTTATACGATTGTATTGCTCATATTTGGCATTCCCAATGCCTTTATGATAGCTTTATTGTGCGCCCTACTCAATTTAATCCCTTACGTAGGACCCGTTATAGGATTTTTCCTTATGACCTTTTTAACCATGACCAGCAACCTTGGCAGTGATTTTAGCAGCATAGTTATCCCAAAAACAATCTATGTAATGATCGGATTTTTAATAGGCCAATTCATCGATAACAACTTAAGTCAACCTATAATTTTCTCTAAAAGTGTCAAATCTCATCCTTTAGAAATTTTCTTGATTATCATTATTGGAGGATTTCTCTTTGGAGTAACGGGAATGGTGGTTGCTGTACCTGGGTATACGGCTCTAAAGGTAATTTTAAAGGAATTTCTTGCCGAAAATAAAATAGTGAAATCACTCACCAAAAACATATAGTACTGCCTTGAATATAAAAATATTAAATAGGGAAGTACAGGAATTTATAAAGGACAATTTAACAATTGATATCCCAACCTTTTTGCTCAAAAAGCCAGTTTTTGAAGGAATAAGCCAACAAGAACTGGCCCAACAAATTCTTTCAAAGAAAAAATGTGAAAAAAAATTACCCACCTGGTTTGAAACACCCCGAATCTATTATCCACCAACGCTATCAATAGAGCAGACTTCTTCGGAATTAACGGCGCTTTACAAAGCTACCTTAGTGCAAGGATCACTTATAGACATTACAGGAGGATTCGGTGTAGACTGCTACTATTTTTCTCAAGTATGTAACACAGTAACGCATTGTGAAATAAATGAAGAACTATCAGAAATTGCAGCTTATAATTCCAAATTGCTAAACACCAAAAATATTAGCTTTATTACCAATGACGGCATATCATATATCAGTTCCTCTAACGCCTTCTTCCAATGGATTTATGTAGATCCTTCTAGAAGACATGACAGCAAAGGAAAAGTTTTTCTGCTTTCAGATTGTATACCAAATGTCGTTGAACACCTACAAACACTATTTGCCCATTCGCATAATATCCTTATTAAAACATCTCCTTTATTAGATATACAAAATGGCCTAAAGGAACTTACCCATGTGAAAGAAATACATATTGTGGCAGTGCAAAATGAGACTAAAGAAATGTTATGGGTACTGAAAAAAAACACCAATAACACGGGACAATTACAAGTAGTTCACTCGGCTAATCAGGACTCCTCTACCATAATTAAAGCAGTCAACCTGTTACCCAATAATGAGGAATCAACTTTTAGTTTTACACTTGAAGAAGAACAAAACGGACAAGCGACCTATGACGCTCCAAAAAACTTTCTTTATGAACCCAATAGTGCATTACTTAAGGCCGGCGCCTTTCAAACTATTTCAAAACGATTTAAAATAGATAAACTACATAAACATTCCCACCTCTACACCAGTGAAAAAAGGATAGATTTCCCCGGGAGAGTATTTCGAATCGTAGAAGTAATGCCTTTCAACAAAAAAAATGTAAAAAAACAGCTCCAAAATACTAAGGCTCATATTACCACTAGAAATTTCCCGGATAGTGCTGATAGTCTGAGAAAAAACTACAAGATTAAAGACGGAGGTGACCTCTTTTTATTCTTCACCACCAACCTTAAAGATGAAAAAATAATTATAATATGTACTAAATAGGTAGGGTATTTCACATGATGACTGTTTATAACATAAATCATTTAAATACTTATCCATGAAAATTAATTCATTTTTACCAAAAGGCACACACATGATGGGTGCTATGCTTGCAATGTCAACTGCATTTGTTTTCACTTCTTGTAGCGATGACAATTCAGATACCGAAGGACATTTAGCACTTAAGGCACAAGCCAGCTATGAGAATAATCTTTTAGCACGTACCTTCAGTAATGTTACCCTTACAGATGTTTTAGTTAATATTCGTGAAATCGAATTCGAAATTGATGACGATATGTACGACGATATGGATGACGATGACATGTATGATGACGATGGATTCTTTGACAGTGATGATGAAATCGAACTTCAAGGTCCTTTCGAATTAAACCTACTTGCCAATGAGAATGCCATCGAAGTTACCAACATCTCTGTTCCCAACAACACCTACGAAGAAATTGAATTCGAAATCGGAAAAAGCACCAATATCAACAGCGAACTTTACAACAAAAGTATCCTTATCAAAGGAAGCATTGGTGATACTCCTTTTGTATTCTGGCACAATATTGATGAAGAAGTAGAAGTAGATTTTGAAGATACAGCAAGAGATATTGTCATAGACGGAGGCAACAATTCTATTGTTATTAATTTTGACCTAAACCAAATCTTTGGAGCGGCTTCAGGAATAGACTTCTCAAGCGCTACTGATGGAAATGCAGATGGAACTATCGAAATTAGCCCAACTGATTCAGACGGGAATAACGACTTAGCTGACGCTATTCGTGCAAAAATAAAAGATGTTATCGATCTATTAGACGACTAAGACCTTATCTTACTATTGAATTAGCAATATAAAAAAACCACGCTAAAGCGTGGTTTTTACTATATGTCACAATTCCATTTAAAATTAGCTACAGTAGCCCTTGATAGCGCTTTTAAATTATAATGCCACCATTCGCTGGTAATCGACAAAAAACCATGTTTTTCCATAGTTTCCTTAAGCAGTTTTCTATTAGAGAGAACTTCGGAAGAAAATCCCTGGTAGGCATGATGAGCTTCCTTCCCAAAAAAATCAAATGTAGTTCCCATATCTAATTCATTACCTTCCAAATCAACCAGGGTGATATCTACTGCTCCCCCCCTGTTATGAATCGAACCAAGTGCTGGATCAGCGACATAAATAGGATTTGGGAATATCTTCCACATTTTTTTTTGAACATCAAGTGGTCTATAACAATCGAAGAATTTGATACGGTATCCCATTTTCATAAATTCTGCATTGGCAGCTATCAGAGCCTTAGCGGTTAATGTTCTCACATAACATTCATCACAATCATACACCTTAGATTTTAAAAAATTATCCTCCGTGGCATACTTCATATCGAATACAAAATCATCACTGTAATCAGTCAATAACACAAAAGTAGTATCCTCTTCTACAGTAAACATTTTCACCTTAGGCTGCTCTTTTACCCTTTCTTCAGTAAGAGTGATCGTATCATTCTTCGTACTCTCAACTTTCGCACCACTCCTCTTAGAAGTCTTTTCTTGACAACCAACAGCCATAAAAAAGATGACTAAAAGATAAATAGCTCGTTTTTTCATTTATAAAAAATTAAATTTAAATACCTACTCAAACATCTTCCTGTACACAAGAAGATTCTCAAAGATACATTTCTTTACAGAAAAAAGTCATAAAAAAACCCCGCCTTATGGCAGGGTCTATATACAGTCTCAAGTAGATTACTTGTTGAATTTAGCGTATTTGCTCTTAAACTTGTCGATACGTCCAGCAGTATCAATAAGCTTAGATTTACCGGTATAGTATGGGTGAGAAGTTCTAGAAATCTCCATTTTCACCAACGGATACTCAACACCGTCAATCTCAATAGTTTCTTTTGTATCAGCTGTAGACTTAGTGATAAAAACATCCTCATTGGACATGTCTTTAAAAGCTACCAATCTATAATTTTCCGGGTGTAGACCTTTTTTCATCGCTATGATAATTTATATTCTCGTCAAATTTTGAGGTGCAAATTTAACCATATTTCATTAACCGACAACTTATTTTTCAAAAAAAAAGCTGCCTAGGCTGTTTTTTTAGCTCCGTTGTAACATTTATGCAAAGATAACGACTATTTTCATAGTACTAACATTAAATAACCAGTCGTATTATGGAGCAACAAGTTAATTCTAAAAAGATCATTCTTAACAACGGACTTTATCTAGGTCTAGCCACCGTAGCCCTCTCAATTATTATGTATGTAACCAATATGATTTATGATCAAAATTGGATTGTAGGGCTTATCAGCTTTATCTTAATGATTGTATTCATCGCAATGGGTATCAAGGCCTTTAAAGCTCAAAATAATGGATATCTTTCCTTATCTCAGGGTCTAAAAGTTGGTTTAGGAATTGCATTGATTTCATCTATTGTAGCAGTAGTTTATAACCTTATATTTCTTAATTTTATTGAGCCGGAATTCATGACAAAAATGTTGGAAATGCAGCAACAAAAGATGATTGAAACTAATCCAAATCTCACCCAACAACAATTAGATATGGCAGCAGAAATGGGTAAAAAATTCTCTTCCCCAGCCATTACTTCCGCGATTTCAATTATCTCTTCGTTGTTTTTTGGTTTTATCATTTCACTTATCGCCTCTTTGGCAATGAAAAAAACCGAAGACTCGTTCTAAATTCCTATTTTTGACTACTATTTATTCCACACTATGAATATATCGGTAGTTATTCCGCTTTTAAACGAAGAAGAATCTATAAAAGAACTATATGATTGGATTGCAGTAGTACTGCAATCCAATCATTTTTCATATGAACTTATTTTTATTGATGACGGCAGTATTGATTCCTCATGGCAACAAATTGAAGTTATTTCTCAAAGTGATCCGAGAGTTAAAGGAATTCGATTTTTAAAAAACTATGGAAAATCACAAGCCTTACATGCCGGTTTTGAAGTTGCACAAGGTGATGTTGTAATCACCATGGATGCTGATCTTCAAGACAACCCTGAAGAAATTCCTGAACTTTATAGACTCATCACTCAGGAGGGTTTTGACCTGGTATCTGGATGGAAAAAGAAAAGATATGATTCTGTACTCACCAAGAACATGCCTTCCAAACTGTTCAATTGGGCAGCTCGTCGAACTTCAGGTCTTCACCTACATGACTTCAATTGTGGGCTAAAAGCATATCAAAACAAGGTTATAAAGAATATAGATGTACACGGCGAAATGCATCGATATATACCTGTACTTGCCAAAAATGCCGGTTTTAATCGTATTACTGAAAAAGTAGTTCAACATCAGGCTCGTAAATATGGGCAAACCAAATTTGGCGTTGAACGCTTTATAAATGGCTTCCTAGACCTCATTACCATCTGGTTTATTTCTCGATTTGGAAAACAACCCATGCACCTCTTTGGCGCCTTAGGTGTTTTAATGTTTTTCATTGGAAGTATTTTTACAGCATACCTTGGAATAGATAAATTATTTATTAACCCAACGGGTAGACTTCTAACCGAAAGACCTCAGTTTTACATCGCACTTACGACTATGATCATTGGGACGCAATTTTTTCTGGCTGGTTTTCTTGGAGAAATGGTTCTCCAATCAAGGCGAAATGAGGCCCGGTACAAAATAGCCGAGACCACATCAAAGTCTTAATAAAGGAAGATAGGCTCTTAAAAGAAAGGCTCTAAAATAATTACCTTTGCTAAAATTTCAACAATTATGAATACCTCTGTTACCACGATAGCGCAGACATGGCTGACTGACACATTTGACAATGAGACACGTAATGAAGTAGCGCAATTAATAGCCAACAACCCACAAGAATTACAAGAACGTTTTTATAAAAATTTAGAATTTGGTACCGGAGGTATGCGCGGTATTATGGGGGTTGGAACCAACCGTATTAATAAATACACCCTTGGCCGAAACACCCAAAGTCTTAGCAATTACCTTAAAAAAGTGTATCCACAAGACACCATTAAAGTAGCCATTGCTTATGACTGCCGCCACAATTCCCAATCCCTTGCCCAAATAGTTTCCGATGTTTTCTCAGCCAATGGGATTCAGGTGTATCTATTTGAGCAATTACGCCCTACACCGGAGTTATCTTTTTCCGTTAAACATTTAGGATGTCATTGTGGTATTGTTCTGACCGCCTCACATAATCCCCCTGAATACAATGGATACAAAGTATATTGGACCGATGGTGGACAACTAGTACCCCCGCAAGATGCTGAAATTATTCAAGAAATTGAATCCATTGATTTTAGCGATATAAAATTTGAATCTCAACCCTCTCTTATCACATTAATTGGTCAAGAAGTAGACGAAGCATTTATAACTGCTTCATTAAAAAACGGATCTTTTAATACCGCTGGAAGAGAGAATCTAAAAATAGTTTTTACTTCATTACACGGCACTTCTATTACCATCATCCCTGAAGTTTTAAAACGAGCAGGCTATGACCAATTACATATTGTATCAGAACAAGCTACACCCGATGGTAATTTTCCAACTGTAAAATCTCCCAATCCAGAAGAACCCGAGGCACTAACAATGGCTTTAAGCCAAGCAGAAGAAATTAATGCTGATATGGTTATTGGAACAGATCCAGACAGTGATAGATTAGGTGTTGCCGTTAGAAACCTTGAAGGAAAAATGATCCTTCTTAATGGAAACCAAACAATGGTCCTAATGACTAATTTCTTATTAAACCAATGGAAAACCAAAGGTTTAAAAGGGAATGAATTCATAGGATCGACCATTGTGTCTACCCCAATGATGCTCTCTCTTGCAGAAGCCTATGGTATCGACTGTAAAGTTGGTCTGACCGGTTTTAAATGGATCGCTAAAATGATAAAAGACCATCCCCACCAGCCTTTTATAGGTGGTGGCGAAGAAAGTTTTGGCTTTATGGTTGGTGATTTTGTTCGTGATAAAGATGCGGTTACGGCTTCTCTACTTGCCTGTGAAATGGCAGCTCAAGCTAAGGCCTCAGGTAGTTCCCTATATGAGACGCTTATTCAAATGTATATAGACTTTGGATTCTACAAGGAACGGCTTATTTCGCTTACTAAAAAAGGAATAAGTGGTCAAGAAGAAATTAATCATATGATGATTCAATTACGAAACAACCCATTAAAGGAAATTGGCGGTTCAAAAATTGTTCGTATTGAAGATTACAAATCATCTATAGCCACAGATATACTAAGTGGTGCAACATCCACCATTGATGTTCCCAAGTCCAATGTATTAATATATTACACCGAAGATGGTAGTAAAATTGCAGCCCGACCTAGTGGTACGGAACCTAAAATTAAATTTTACTTTAGTGTAAACACCCAAATGAAAAGTATCGATGATTTTGCTTCAACAGAACAAATGTTGGAAACTAAAATTGACACCATAATTAAACAAATGAAATTAGATTAATGAACTACTTTAAAAAAATACTTCTTTTTATAACACCCTACAAGAAATATGCGTATCTGAATATTTTTTTCAACGTACTATATGCCTTGTTTAGTGCCCTTTCATTTGTTGCTCTTATCCCTATGCTTAATGTTCTTTTCGAAGAAAGTGAGCGTCTTTACACAAAACCAGTCTATGAAGGTTTAGGAGGATTGAAAGACTATATTGGATCTTATCTTAATTATCAGGTTTCTATGTATGCCGGAGAAGATGAGATGAAGGCGTTGGTACTAGTAATAGCTCTGGTTATTTTTCTATTTCTTCTTAAAAACATATTCAATTATTTGGCTATGTTTTTTATCACATTTCTACGTAATGGGGTTCTTAAAGATATTCGCAATAAGTTGTATGCGAAAATAACTGAGCTCCCAATATCCTATTATTCAGAAAAAAGAAAAGGTGACATAATGGCCAGAATCACCTCAGATGTACTGGAGATTCAACATTCAATTCTATCTATTCTGGAACTTATAGTTCGCGAACCGCTTACTATTGTATTTACCATTCTGGTCATGTTTGGGATTAGCACCAAGCTAACTTTATTTGTGTTTATTTTCATTCCGATCTCAGGGATTATCATTTCCAGAATTGGTAAAACACTTAAACGAAAGTCAGACAAGGTTCAAAAAGAATCTGGGGAATTTCTATCTATAGTTGAAGAAACATTAGGAGGTCTACGAATTGTAAAAGCCTTCAATGCAGAAAAGCTATTTATTGACAAATTCCAACATTCAACCAATCGCTTTTTTAGATTTTCAAATAGTTTATTAAATAGGCAAAATCTAGCATCACCCACCAGCGAATTTCTGGGTATCCTCATAATTGCAGTATTGCTTTGGTTTGGTGGCTCCATGGTTCTAATTGAAAAAACACTAAATGCATCAGAATTCATAGCCTATATGGGGTTGGCCTATAATATTCTCACTCCCGCTAAAGCCATTAGTAAGGCAGTTTATGGTGTAAGGAAAGGAGATGCTGCAGCAGCTCGAGTAATGGAGGTTTTAGAAACGGAGAATACTATCAAAGATAGCCCTAATGCTATCGATAAAGCATCCTTCGAAAGTGCTATAAACCTAACTAACGTTTCGTTCAAATATGAAGACGAATTCGTCTTGAAAAACTTTTCGTTACAAATACCAAAAGGAAAGACAGTCGCTTTAGTTGGTCAATCTGGTAGTGGAAAAAGCACTATAGCCAATTTGATTACCCGCTTTTATGATGTGAATGAAGGAACTATTGATATCGATGGTGTAAACATTAAGCAAATTTCCAAAACCTCACTGCGAAGCCTTATGGGCATAGTATCTCAAGATTCTATTTTATTTAACGATACAGTGGCAAACAATATTAGACTTGGCAAACCAAATGCAACCGAAGAAGAGTTAATTGAGGCTACCCAAATAGCTAATGCCTACGAATTTATTAAAGAATTACCAGACGAAATGCAGACCAACATTGGAGATTCTGGAGGAAAACTTAGTGGTGGCCAAAAGCAACGTCTTAGTATTGCTAGAGCCGTCCTAAAGAATCCACCGATAATGATTCTAGATGAAGCAACTTCAGCATTGGATACCGAAAGTGAGAAATTAGTTCAAACAGCGCTGGAAAACATGATGAAAAACAGGACTTCAATTGTAATCGCTCATAGACTTTCCACCATACAAAATGCTGATTTAATTGTGGTCATGCAAAAAGGAGAAATAGTAGAACAAGGAACACATAATGAATTACTTGCATTAAAAGGATCATACCATAAGTTAGTGGCTATGCAATCTTTTAGTTAAAGAAAACAATTTATGATACGCAAAAAGGGACAACAATTGTTGTCCCTTTTTGCATGTAGGAAGTATAATCCGATTTGGGGCAAACTATCTTCCAATACGTTTTGTCTGTCTTATTAAAATCTTAAAAGGTGTCTAATCTCATTAACATTTCAACACTGCTAAAGTAGTAGTTTTATTTAAATCATCGTTATATTGATGCTTTTTTTCGATGAAATACAATCAAACAAAGGATTTTGATGTAATTTTCCTACTTTTTAAGCGTTAAACAAAAAAGAAAGAGATTACTTTGGGCAATCTCTTTCTCTTGTAGGCTATAAATTGTCATTGGGGCAATATATAGCTTTTTCGTGTCAATCTTATTAAAACAAAAAGTAAAGGTGTCTAATCTTATTAATGTTTTAACATTGCTAAAATACAATTTTCTCGAAAACATCAGACTAAATGAACTATTTTTTCGATAAACAACACAAATTTTACACTTTTGTATTACTTTTCTTATATTCTACATAATTCTGAATAAAAAAATAAGGGACCGCTATGATGCCGTCCCTTACTTTTGCGTAGGAAAAAAAATGATTTGGGGCATTTATTTTTCCAGTTAACTCTGTCTGTCTCATTAAAACAATTAAAGGTGTCTAATCTTATTATCATTTTAACACTGCTAAAATAGTAGTATTCATTAAATAATCGGCATAATGTACCTTTTTTTCGATGAAATACACTTAATGCATTATTATTGTAGCTCATTTCTTATTATAATTAGAAATAACAAAGCTATTTCATCATTAAACTTTTTCATTGTATATTGGTCTAATAGCGTAGAATCACATATTTTGAACAACGAATCACTATTTATAGAGCAACTTCAAGATCCAAAAAGAAGTGATATTGCCTTTAAAAAGCTAGTTTCTGATTATCAGGAACGACTTTACTGGCACATAAGAAGAATGGTGATAAACCACGACGATGCCGATGACGTCTTACAAAATACATTTATAAAGGTGTTCAGAAGCATACATTCTTTTAAAGGAGAGAGCTCCCTGTACTCTTGGATGTATCGGATTGCTACTAATGAAGCCATCACTTTCATAAACCAAAGAGCTAAAAAGAATAATGTATCCAATGAACAATGGCAAATGCAGGCGGTCGACAATCTGGAAGCCGACAGCTACTTCGAAGGTGATGAGATAGCCTATAAACTTCAGAAAGCGATTGCAACATTACCAGAAAAGCAACGTATTGTTTTTAATATGAAATATTTTGAGGCCTTAAAGTATGAACAAATGTCTGAAATCCTAGACACTTCAATAGGAGCATTAAAAGCCTCCTATCATCACGCCGTAAAAAAAATAGAAGAATATTTATCTAAGGATTAAACCTTTACAAAGAAAACATAGTCTAAGTAAGCGATATGAAAATGAACAATCAACATAAAAGCAATGTACATTTCAGAGTTCCTGAAAATTATTTTCAAGAATTCTCAGATCGTCTACATTCTCATATTCAATTAGAAAAACGACTTGGTCAAACTTCTGACGGTTTTAAAGTACCTGGAGGATATTTTAAAGAAACAAGTGAAAACCTCCTTCGCCATGTTCACTCCAAACCAAAAGTATTCAATTTAAATAAATTTGTCTACTATGCAGCTGCAGTGATGTTAATAGGCCTAATGATAACAGGTATATACCAACAAACAAATCCCTCAACGACTCAGTTCTCTTCATCAGAAATTGAATCTCTAATGGAAGATGGTGTGATTCCAATGAACGCTCAATTACTTTCCGAACTATTTACTGCTGAAGACTTTGAAAACATAAGCATGAACCTTACAAGTATAGACAACACTATTCTTGAAGAATACTTAAAAGAAAATTACATTGATTACGATCTTGATTACCTTATAAATGAATAACTATGTTACAGTTACACCCCCATAAAATGAGTTTTCGAATACTCCTCTCAACCGTATTGATGTGCCTAACATTTTATGCCAATGCACAAAAACCAAGTGAGGACAGCAAAGAGCGTATAAAGGCTCTAAAAGTTGCCTACATTACAGAAAATCTAGATTTAACTCCTGAAGAAGCGGTAAAATTTTGGCCAATTTACAATGCCTACGAAGAACGTGTACACCATTTAAAATATGTTGAGCTGAGACCCATTCGGGCTCAATTCAGAGATAATGCTATTAGTGAAGCCAAAGCGAGAGAACTACTAGATAAGGCGATTGATATTGATGATAAAATCCACCGTGAGAGACAACAACTGATTAGAAATCTACGAAAAGAAATTTCAGCCAAAAAAGTCATGATGTTGAAAAAAACGGAGGATGATTTCTACCATCAATTATACAAGCAATTACGTGATAAGAAATCAAAAAATTAATGAAACAAAAGCTTTGCTATGCGTTCATTACCTGCCGCAATTGCTTCCGTTTCACTTATAAATAATAAGGTGTGAAAACTTTCTTCGGAAAGTTTTTTCCATTTAAAACCCTTATCATTAGAAAACCATATGCCTTCGGTACTTACAGCCACCAATTCATTTCCTTGCGTGCCAGGAATATATTGAACACAACTTATATATCCCGGCTCCTGCTCCTGCCCAACCAATTCCCAAGTTTTCCCACCATCCTGGGTAATTGCTTTATTGCCTTTCGAGAATGATGGTTTAGTATAATCTCCGCCCATTACAATCCCGTTAAGTTCATCATAAAAGGCAACAGTATAGGCCCCTTGGGTTGATTCTCCTTGAATCAGCGGCAACTTTACAACCTCCCAAGTATTCCCTTTGTCTTTAGTCATAAATACCCTACTTTGTTTACCTCCAGAAACAATCCAAGCAGTATCTCCAACTATTGCGATATTGGTATTGCTCGCAGCAAATGCAGCTTCACCTTCTACTACTTTTGGCAACAATTCACAACTCACTTTATTCCACGTATTTCCACCATCGCGAGTAAGTAAAATTGACAAACAATCTTCTGTAGGATCTCCCATAGCCATTCCTTCCATTGCATTCCAAAATCTCATACTGTCATAAAATACTTTCTCATGAGTTTCCGTATACACCAATTTCATTTCACCATCATCTCCAGTTTTATACAATAAGGCAGGATTTCCAACAGAAAGCATAAAAAAGTCAGAATTAGTTGCCGCTACAGCTCTGTATTCAGGAACCAACGAATCCTTTGTTTGAACTCCAGATTTAAGTGTATTCCGCACTGTATCATAAAAACCATATACTCCATTAGAACCAGCAAAAGCTACATTGGCATCAAGATGAGTTAAAGCTCTTATACTCGAATTTTCAACAGGAAAAACATCAATGGATACTTCTGATAAATTTCTAGGAGAATACTTTTCGGTTTCTGTACATCCTGACAATAGTACAACTACTAAAAGAATAAAATAGCGCATATGGGTAATTTTTGACTAAAAATAAGTGCTTTCATTGGAAAACAATACCTTTGCAGCATATTTATTTTGTATGAGACTACATCGCAACTTGACATTTGCCGTTATAGACGGTCTTACCGAAATTTTCAATGAAGGAAGCTATGCTGATAAGGTAGTAGAAAAACTCCTGAAAAGAGACAAACGCTGGGGAGCCCGTGATCGCGCTTTTGTTGCTGAAACGACCTATGAAATGGTACGTTGGAAAAGACTGTATGCTGAAATAGCTGAAGTGAAAGAACCCTTTAACCGAGACAACTTATGGAGAATGTTTGCCGTATGGGCAACTCTAAAAGGAATTACCTTGCCTGACTGGAAGTATTTTGAATCTACTCCTTCTCGTAGGATTAAAGGACGTTTTGATGAATTGTCTAAAATACGAAAGTTTAAAGAATCCATTCCCGATTGGCTAGACGCATTAGGAGAAAAAGAATTAGGCAGTGAAGTTTGGGGGCAAGAGTTACAGGCGTTAAACCAGCAAGCACCAGTAGTGTTAAGAACAAATACATTAAAAACAACTCGTGAAAAACTTCATGATCTACTCTTAGAAATTGACGTCGATTCAAATTTCTTAAAAGAGTACCCAGAAGCACTTCAACTTAAAGAGCGCTCTAATGTCTTTACCACAGACGCTTTCAAAAATGGTCTTTTTGAAGTTCAGGATGCTTCCTCTCAAAAAGTAGCTCATTTTTTAGAGGTATCACCTGGGATGCGTATTGTAGATGCCTGTGCAGGAGCTGGAGGAAAGACACTGCATTTGGCGTCTTTGATGGAAAACAAAGGTCAAATTATAGCGATGGACATTTATGAGAATAAATTAAATGAGCTAAAGCGAAGAGCTAAAAGAAATGGAGCACATAACATCGAAACACGCTGGATTGAAAACAATAAAACCATTAAAAAACTTCATCAAAAAGCTGACCGAGTACTTATTGATGCACCATGTAGCGGTTTAGGTGTACTGCGTCGTAATCCAGACGCCAAATGGAAACTAAAACCAGAATTTATACAAGAAATACAAGAGACTCAACAACAAATTTTACAAGAATACAGTAAAATGGTAAAACCTGGTGGGAAATTGGTATATGCAACTTGTTCCATCCTTCCTTCAGAGAATCAACAACAGGTAGACCTGTTTTTAGCAACGGACGCAGGTAAAGATTTCACCTTTGTAAAAGATGAAAAAATACTTGCACACACCTCTGGATATGACGGATTTTATATGGCGTTACTGGAAAGAAAAAATAGTTAAGAAATAGAACACTATATAAAGCCACCTCTATTTTCATTATTAAGAAGAAATTAAATACAGCCCACAATAAAGAGTTACATTCAACTTTAAATACGTGCGCCTAACAACTTTTCCGTAAAAGTGAATCCTATCAAAGTAAAGGCGTATACCCCAAGGCTCATTAAAATCAATTTGAGCGAAATGAATCACACCTCAATTTAAAAAAAGGGGTGTTTTTTATGACTCATATTTGGCTATAACTCGTAAATTTGCACTTTAATAAACAACACACACAATGATTCATTTCTTCGGAAACCACACCAACACGGTTTTTGCAGTTCAATCGCAAAACGAGCTATCGGCTCAAGACATTACAAAACTAAACTGGCTTTTTGGCAACGCACATAAAATAGAAAAATCCGCCCTGACGGATTTTTTTGTTGGTCCTCGGGCTGCCATGATTACTCCTTGGAGTACTAATGCAGTTGAAATCACTCAAAACATGGGGATTTCAGGAATCATTCGTATTGAAGAATTTATCAAAATTGAAGCGCATTTTAGCGACTTCGACCCTATGCTTTCTCAAAAATATAGTGGACTTGATCAGCATATTTACACCATTAATATCCAACCAGAACCTATTTTAGAAATTGAAGATATTGCGGCTTATAACCTAAAAGAAGGACTAGCCCTAAGTGATGAAGAAATCACGTACCTTCAAGAACTATCAACAAAACTTGGTCGTAAACTCACAGATTCTGAAGTTTTTGGATTTTCTCAAGTAAACTCTGAACACTGTAGACACAAAATATTCAACGGTACTTTTATTATAGATGGGGAAGAAAAACCGACTTCTTTATTTAAACTTATCAAAAAAACATCAGAAACCAATCCTAATGAAATTGTTTCTGCCTACAAGGATAATGTAGCATTCATTAAAGGCCCTAAGGCCGTACAATTTGCTCCAAAGAGTGCAGACAAACCAGATTTCTACCAAGAAAAAGAATTTGACTCTGTTATTTCCTTAAAGGCTGAAACGCACAATTTCCCAACCACAGTAGAACCTTTCAACGGTGCCGCTACTGGTTCAGGAGGTGAAATTCGAGATAGATTGGCTGGTGGACAAGGTTCGCTTCCTCTTGCGGGAACTGCGGTCTATATGACCTCCTATTCTCGACTGGAAGAAAACCGACCATGGGAAAAAGCTATGGACGAACGTGATTGGCTATACCAAACACCAATGGATATCCTTATCAAAGCTTCTAATGGAGCTTCTGATTTTGGAAATAAATTTGGACAACCGTTAATTACGGGTTCTGTGCTAACTTTTGAACATGAAGAAGATGCACGAAAACTTGGCTTCGATAAAGTAATTATGTTAGCTGGAGGTATTGGGTACGGAAAAGAAAGTCAGGCTCAAAAAGAAATACCGCAACCTGGTGATAAAGTAGTTATTCTAGGTGGAGAAAATTACCGAATTGGAATGGGGGGTGCAGCCGTTTCCTCAGCTGACACAGGAGCTTTCGGATCAGGAATTGAACTGAATGCTATTCAACGCTCAAATCCTGAAATGCAGAAAAGAGCTGCAAATGCCATTCGTGGTTTAGTAGAAAGCGACGAAAACCCTATAGTATCCATTCATGATCATGGTGCCGGTGGACACCTCAACTGCTTATCTGAACTAGTAGAAGCTACCGGAGGTCATATAGATTTAGACAAATTACCAGTTGGAGACCCTACCCTCTCTGCGAAAGAGATTATCGGGAATGAATCTCAAGAACGAATGGGACTTGTTATTGGAGAGAAAGATCTACATACATTAGAACGTATTGCGGAACGTGAACGCTCTCCTTTATATACAGTTGGAGAGGTAACCGGAGATCACCGTTTTACATTTGAATCTAAAACTACAGGGGCCAAACCAATGGATTTTGAACTGGCTGACATGTTCGGAAGCTCTCCCAAAACCATCATGGAAGACAGTAGCGTCATCCGAAACTACCAAGAACTCGAATACACAACTGATGCCATTCCTGACTATCTTCATCAGTTACTGCAATTAGAAGCTGTAGCCTGTAAAGATTGGTTAACTAATAAAGTAGACCGTTGTGTTGGAGGTCGTGTTGCAAAACAACAATGTGCTGGACCACTTCAACTACCTCTGAACAATGTGGGAGTTATGGCTCTAGACTTTAAAGGTAAAGAAGGTGTAGCCACTAGTATTGGACACTCACCTGTTACAGCTTTAATAGATCCAGTTGCAGGATCACGTAATGCCATTGGAGAAGCTCTTTCAAACCTTGTATGGGCTCCACTTAAGGATGGTTTACAATCTGTTTCGCTTTCCGCAAACTGGATGTGGGCTTGTAAAAACGAGGGTGAAGATGCACGTCTATACCAAGCAGTAGAAGGTTGTTCTTCTTTTGCTATCGATTTAGGTATTAATATCCCTACTGGAAAGGATTCCCTTTCAATGAAGCAAAAATACCCTAATGACCAGGTAATTGCTCCAGGTACAGTAATCATATCCGCAGCTGGGAACTGCTCTAATATTACAAAAGTTGTTGAACCTGTTTTACAACGAAATGGAGGTAATATATACTATCTCAATCTTTCTCAAGATTCATTTAAATTAGGCGGAAGTTCTTTTGCTCAAATACTTAATAAATTAGGCACACAAGTACCTACAATTACTGATGCAGCCTACTTTAAAAAGGCATTCAATTTACTTCAAGACTTAATTAAAGACCGTAAGATTAAAGCTGGTCATGATGTGGGAAGTGGTGGACTTGTTACCACCTTATTAGAATTGTGTTTTTCAGAAACCCAATTAGGAGCTTACTTTGACCTAACGCCTTTAAACGAAAAAGATACGGTAAAAGCACTCTTTAACGAAAATATTGCTGTTGTTTTTCAGGCAGACAGTTCAGTTGAGGAAATATTTGCAAAACAAGGCATAGAAATCTTTGCTATTGGATCCCCAGTAGAAGGTGATGCCGTAAGTTTTGTAAACCATTCGGACGCTTTCACATTAAGTGTATCAACTTTACGTGATACATGGTATAAGACTTCCTACCTTCTTGACCAGAAACAGTCTCGTAATGGAATGGCACATGAGCGCTATACAAATTACAAGAAACAACCGCTTCAATATCAATTCCCTGCACATTTTAATGGTGCTTTACCAGTTATCGATAACTCAAAACCTCGTCCAAAAGCTGCCATAATACGTGAAAAAGGAAGCAACTCAGAACGTGAAATGGCCAATGCAATGTATTTAGCAGGCTTTGATGTCAAAGATGTTCACATGACCGATTTGATTTCCGGAAGAGAAACTCTTGAAGATATTCAGTTTATTGGTGCTGTTGGAGGTTTTTCAAATAGTGATGTTCTTGGTTCTGCAAAAGGATGGGCAGGTGCTTTTCTATATAACGAAAAAGCGAACACAGCTTTGAAGAATTTCTTCAAACGCGAAGATACCCTATCGGTAGGGATATGTAATGGGTGCCAATTATTCATGGAGTTGGAACTTATAAATCCTGATCACGAAGTACACGGTAAAATGCACCATAACACCTCTCAAAAACATGAGAGTGGTTTTACCTCGGTAACCATTCAAAAAAATAATTCAGTGATGCTATCCTCATTAGAAGGAGCTACATTAGGAGTTTGGATTTCCCATGGAGAAGGAAAATTTGTGTTGCCATACACGGAAGAGAACTATCATATTATTGCCAAATATGCCTATGAAGGCTATCCAGCAAACCCTAATGGCTCTGATTTCAATACTGCTATGATGTGCGATAGCACAGGTAGACATTTAGTGATGATGCCACACATTGAGCGTTCAACCTTCCCTTGGAATTGGGCTCATTACCCAGACAACGGCAGAAAGGACCAGGTTTCACCATGGCTGGAAGCATTTGTAAATGCCAGAAAGTGGATCGAAAAAAGATAATACTAAACATCATATAGAAGAAGGAGTTGAAAAAATCAACTCCTTTTTTTAATATTCATTTGAATATCCCTCCTTTTTTTCTAATTTGCATAGTTCAATATGCAACTCATCATGACTGAAATTAAACGTCTGTTTGACATCCCAAATTACCAATTAGAAAAGTACAATCTGAAAAAAGCTTTCACTTCAAAGTACAACGGTAAATGGGTATCCACTTCTACGGAAGAATATATTAGCCAAGCCAATGCTATTAGTCGTGGATTACTGCGATTAGGTGTAAAACCAAATGATAAAATTGCAGTTATTTCTTCTTCCAATAGGACAGAATGGAATATACTAGATATTGGTATTTTACAAATTGGCGCCCAAAATGTTCCAATATACCCTACAATCTCTAAAGAGGAGTATGAATACATTTTAAATCACTCCGAGTCCACCTATTGCTTTGTTTCTGATTCCGAAATATTAGAAAAGCTAAATGCTATTAAGGTCAATACCCACTTAAAAGCAGTGTATACATTTAATGACATCCCAGGAGAACAAAGTTGGAAAGAAATTTTAACTCTAGGAGCGGATGCCTCCAACCAAGAAGAAGTTGAGGCTAGAAAAAACAATGTTTCACCAGAAGACCTGGCTACTCTAATCTATACCTCAGGTACTACTGGCACCCCAAAAGGAGTTATGCTTTCACACAAGAACATAGTGTCCAACGTATTGGATAGCGAAAAAAGAGTTCCATTTGAAAACGGAAAATCTAAGGGACTCAGCTTTCTTCCCGTATGTCATGTGTTTGAACGAATGATACTTTACCTTTATCAATACTGCGGTGTAGAAATCTACTTTGCAGAATCTATTGAAACCATGAGTGACAACCTAAAGGAGATTAAACCTCACGTAATGACGGCTGTTCCTCGCTTATATGAAAAGGTATACGATAAAATCGTTGCTAAAGGAAGTGAATTAGGTGGCATCAAAAAAGCATTATTCTTCTGGGCAATTAATCTGGGACTGAGATACGAACCATACGGAGCTAATGGATGGTGGTATGAATGGCAACTTAAGATAGCTCGTAAACTCATCTTTAGTAAATGGCAAGAAGGCCTTGGTGGTAATCTAGAATTGATGGTATCAGGAAGTGCGGCACTTCAACCGCGATTGACAAGAATGTTTGCAGCAGCAGGAATGCCCATCATGGAAGGTTACGGTTTAACGGAAACTTCTCCTGTTATTGCGGTTAACGATCAAAGAAATCATGGTTTTAAAATCGGAACTGTTGGAAAAATTATTGACAATGTAGAAGTTAAAATAGCTGAAGACGGTGAAATTCTTGTAAAAGGCCCCAATATTATGATGGGGTACTATAAAGACCCCCAGAAAACAGCGGAAGTTATGACTGGAGATTATTTTCACACAGGAGATATCGGCGAAATTGATAGTGAAGGCTTCCTTAAAATTACCGATCGAAAAAAAGAAATCTTTAAAACCTCCGGTGGAAAATATATTGTACCACAATACATAGAAAATGAAATGAAGCAATCACGCTTTATTGAACAGATAATGGTTGTAGGAGAAGGTGAAAAAATGCCAGCAGCCTTAATTCAGCCGAATTTTGAATTCTTGAAAGAATGGGCAAAGCGTCACAACATACAGTTAGAAAATAACCACGAAGCTATCGTACAAAACCAACAGGTTATTGATCGCATCCAAATGGAAGTTGATACCTGTAATGAACGATTTGGCAATTGGGAGAAAATAAAAACATTCCGACTTACACCAGATGTTTGGAGTATTGATGAGGGTCATCTCACTCCAACACTTAAATTAAAACGTAAAATAATTAAGGAAAAATATAAAACCTTATATGATCAGATGTATAATCACACTGATTAAATTCCTGTTTTAAGATATTGTTAAACTCTTCCCTGTGAAGAGTTTTTTTTATGCATTATTTGTACCTTAAAGAAATAATTTACAACAAGATATATTTTATTTAATTTACTATGCATGCATAATAATTTTTTGTATATTTGATACTTTCACACGTTTTCCAATGAAAGACAAAACAATAGATTATGCCCTTAGAGCCACCTGGCAGGCAGTATCACGTATGTATAACGAGGAAGCTGGTAAGCACACTAGCACAATGGCCACAGGCTTTACATTACTTAGTATAGATCCTGATTCAGGCACTCCATCTACCTCTTTAGGACCTAGAATGGGCATGGAAGCTACTAGCTTATCACGTATTTTAAAATCAATGGAAGACAGAGGACTTATATTTCGAGAAAAAAATCCTGATGATGGTCGTAGTGTCTTGATTAACCTGACAGACTTCGGTAAGGAAATGCGAGAAGTTTCAAAGAAAACGGTGCTCCGTTTTAATGAGGTAGTAAAAGCGCATATTACCGAAGAACAACTTAAAGCATTCTTTGAAGTAACAGAAATCATTAACGATCTTATCGTAGAAAAGAAAATTTACACTATAGATAATACACCAAAACCTCATAAAAATGACAAGAAGAATTTCTAAAGTAGCCGTTATTGGTTCAGGTATCATGGGAAGCGGTATTGCTTGCCATTTTGCCAATATAGGTGTGGAAGTATTGCTCTTGGATATTCCTCCAAGGGAGCTTTCAGATGCCGAAAAAGCTAAAGGTCTTAGCCTTGAACACAAAACAGTGCGCAACCGCATTGTAAATACCAATTTGGCCAATGCATTAAAATCGAAACCTTCCCCAATTTACCACCCACAATTTGCATCTCGTATCAAAACTGGTAATTTGGAGGATGATTTGAAAAAAATTGCAGATGTAGATTGGATTATAGAGGTGGTTGTGGAACGACTTGATATAAAACAAAAGGTATTTGAACAAATTGAACAATTTAGAAAACCGGGAACACTCATTACTTCTAACACTTCCGGTATTCCAATAAAATTTATGAATGACGGAAGAAGTGAAGATTTTAAACAACATTTCGCTGTTACACATTTCTTTAACCCACCACGTTACCTTAAACTATTTGAAGTAGTACCAGGTCCACAATGCAAGAAAGAAGTCACTGAATTTCTGCTTTCGTATGGAGAAAAGTTTTTAGGAAAGACCTCCGTATTGGCTAAGGACACTCCTGCTTTTATTGGTAACCGAATTGGAATATTTGGCATCCAAAGCCTTTTCCACCAAGTCAAAGAGTTAGGACTCACTATAGAGGAAGTAGATAAGCTAACGGGCCCTGTAATTGGTAGACCAAAATCAGCTACCTTCCGAACGGTGGATGTAGTAGGTTTGGACACCTTAGTTCATGTTGCCAATGGACTATATGAGAACTGCCCTAATGACGAAGCTCATGAACTTTTCAAACTTCCAGATTTTATTAAAACCATGATGGACAATAAATGGTTAGGAAGTAAAACTGGACAAGGTTTTTATAAAAAGGAAGGAAAAGAAATACTGGCTTTAGACCTTAATACATTGGAGTACCGTCCTCAGAAAAAAGCATCCTTCTCAACATTAGAGTTAACAAAGACTATTGATTCAGTCATTGACCGATTCCCAGTACTAGTTAACGGCAGTGATAGGGCTGGCGCATTTTATCGCAAAAATTTCGCAGCTATGTTTGCCTATGTTCAGAATCGGATACCAGAGATTTCAGACGAATTATACCGAATTGATGATGCCATGAAAGCTGGTTTTGGATGGGAAAACGGTCCTTTTGAGATTTGGGATGCCATTGGCATTAGGAAAGGTATTGAATTAATGAAGGCAGAAGGACATTCACCCGCCCCATGGATTGAAGAAATGCTCAATTCAGGAAACACTTCATTTTATTCAGTTCAGGATGGTGCGACATATTACTACGATGTTACCGCCAAAAAACAACTTAAAAAACCAGGACAAGATGCCTTTATCATACTTGATAACATCCGTAAATCCAATGAAGTATGGAAAAACACTGATGCCGTGGTACAAGATTTAGGCGATGGTATTTTAAACATAGAGTTCAGATCTAAAATGAATACTTTGGGTGGTGGCGTTATTCAAGCACTCAACAAAGCAGTTGATTTAGCCGAGAAAGATTTCCAAGGATTGGTAGTTGGTAATCAAGGAGCAAATTTCTCTGTCGGGGCCAATATCGGAATGATTTTCATGATGGCAGTAGAACAAGAATATGATGAACTCAACTTCGCGATTAAGATGTTCCAAGACACTATGATGCGCATGAGATACTCTTCTATTCCTGTAATAGCTGCACCTCATGGCATGACCCTTGGTGGTGGTTGCGAGCTTTCAATGCATGCTGATAAAGTGGTGGCTGCCGCGGAAACTTATATTGGATTAGTAGAATTTGGTGTAGGTGTAATCCCTGGCGGAGGTGGTTCAAAAGAAATGACCTTACGCGCCTCTGATACCTTCAGAAAAAATGATGTTGAACTCAACGTACTTCAAGAATATTTTTTAACGATAGGTATGGCAAAAGTGGCTACATCTGCTTACGAAGCATTTGATTTTGGTATTCTTCAAAAAGGTAAAGATGTTGTTGTTATCAATAGAGAGCGTCAGATTGCAGAAGCTAAAAAACATGCTCTTTTAATGGCAGAAGCCGGTTATACAATGCCAATTAAACGCACTGATGTTAAAGTATTAGGTAAACAAGCCTTAGGAATGTTCCTAGTGGGCACTGACTCCATGGAAGCAGGTAAATATATTAGCGAACATGATAAGAAAATTGCAAATAAGCTAGCCTATGTAATGGCTGGTGGAGACCTTTCTGAACCTTCATTTGTCTCTGAACAGTACTTACTTGATTTAGAACGGGAGGCCTTTCTATCCCTATGCACAGAACGTAAGACCTTGGAGCGTATACAGCATATGTTAAAAACTGGTAAACCTTTAAGAAACTAAACATAGAATCAAGCTAGATTACTTGATTCTTAATTCAAAACTCAAAACAAAATGAAAACAGCATATATAGTAAAAGCGTACCGTACTGCAGTTGGTAAAGCACCACGCGGACTCTTCCGGTTTAAGCGACCAGATGAATTGGCAGCAGAAACCATAGAATACATGATGAAGGAGTTGCCTCAGTTAGATAAGAAACGTATTGATGATGTCATAGTAGGTAACGCTATGCCCGAAGCTGAACAAGGGTTAAATGTTGCTCGTCTTATTTCTCTCATGGGACTAAAAGTAGAGGATGTTCCAGGTGTTACCGTCAATCGTTACTGTGCCTCTGGCCTTGAAACTATTGCTATTGCCACTGCAAAAATCCAAAGTGGGATGGCTGACTGTATTATAGCAGGTGGTGCTGAAAGTATGAGTTATATACCCATGGGAGGTTACAAACCCACTCCTGATTACAAAATAGCAAAGGAAGGGCATGAAGATTACTACTGGGGTATGGGACTCACAGCAGAAGCGGTTGCAAATCAATTTAATGTTTCTCGAGAAGATCAGGATATTTTTGCGTATAACTCGCATCAGAAGGCGATTAAAGCGATTTCGGAAGGACGATTTAAAGATCAAATTGTTCCTATTACAGTAGAACAAGTCTATATAGACGACCAAGGTAAAAAAGCCACTAAGACCTATACTGTAAACACAGATGAAGGTCCCAGAGCTGACACATCTGTAGAAGTGCTTTCAAAATTACGACCAGTTTTTGCTGCTGATGGTAGTGTTACAGCTGGAAATTCATCACAAATGAGTGATGGAGCAGCCTTTGTTCTTGTTATGAGTGAAGAGATGGTAAAGGAACTTAATCTAGAGCCAATCGCACGTTTAGTTTCTTATGCAGCAGCAGGTGTAGAACCTCGTATTATGGGAATTGGCCCTGTTAAAGCCATTCCTAAAGCTTTACAACAAGCGGGTATGACTAAAGAGCAAATAGATCTGATTGAGTTAAACGAAGCATTCGCTTCGCAATCCTTAGCAGTAACTAGAGAGCTTAACTTGAATCCAGAAATTATTAATGTTAATGGTGGTGCCATTGCTTTGGGTCACCCCCTAGGGTGTACCGGAGCCAAGCTTTCTGTTCAGCTCTTTGATGAAATGCGTAAACGTGGCAACAAATACGGGATGGTAACTATGTGTGTAGGTACCGGCCAAGGAGCTGCGGGTATTTATGAACTAATGTAAAACTCCTTCAAATAATTTTAAACAACCATGACAATGAAAAATATCACTCGAGGCGGACAATTCTTAGTAAAAGAGACCAAAGCCGAAGACATTTTTACACCTGAAGATTTTTCAGAAGAACAAAAAATGATGCGGGATTCTGTAATAGAATTCGTAGATAGAGAATTATGGCCAAACAAAGCTCGATTTGAGAAAAAAGACTATGCTTTCACAGAGGAAATGATGCGTAAGGCAGGAGAACTAGGCCTATTAGGAGTTGCTGTTCCTGAACAATACGGTGGACTTGAAATGGGGTTTGTTTCCACCATGTTGGTTTGTGATTATATTTCTGGAACAAGCGGATCTTTTAGTACTGCTTTTGGAGCACATACAGGAATCGGAACACTTCCAATTACTTTATACGGTACAGAAGAGCAAAAACAAAAATACGTGCCAAAATTGGCCAGTGGTGAATGGTTTGGAGCCTATTGCCTTACGGAACCAGGAGCTGGTAGTGATGCCAATTCTGGCAAAACAAAAGCAGTTCTTTCCGATGATGGTTCTCATTATAAAATAAGTGGACAAAAAATGTGGATCTCAAATGCTGGATTTGCGAACTTATTTATTGTATTTGCCCGAATAGAAGATGATAAAAATATCACCGGATTCATTGTAGAAAATGATCCCGCTAATGGTATTTCTTTAGGAGAAGAAGAGCATAAATTAGGTATTCACTCTTCTTCAACACGTCAAGTGTTTTTCAATGAAACCAAAGTACCTGTTGAAAACATGTTGTCAGAACGCGGCAATGGATTCAAAATAGCCATGAATGCACTAAATGTGGGGAGAATCAAACTTGCAGCTGCCTGTCTAGATGCACAGCGTAGAGTCATAGGAGAATCTGTAAAATATGCCAATGAACGCATCCAATTTAAAACTCCTATTGCGAAATTCGGCGCCATCAAACAAAAATTAGCGGAAATGGCAACCTCAGCCTATGTGGATGAATCTGCCTGTTACCGTGCAGCTAAAGATATTGAAGACCGTATAGCCATGCGTGTCGCTGAAGGAAATTCACACCAGGAGGCTGAACTTAAAGGAGTTGAAGAATATGCCATTGAATGTTCTATCTTAAAAGTAGCCGTATCAGAAGACGTACAAAACACAACTGATGAGGGTATCCAAATTTTCGGAGGTATGGGATTCAGTGCTGACACACCAATGGAAAGTGCTTGGAGAGATGCTCGTATATCACGGATTTACGAAGGAACCAATGAAATAAACCGAATGCTTTCTGTAGGAATGCTAATCAAAAAAGCAATGAAAGGCCATGTTGACTTACTTGGCCCTGCTATGGCTGTAAAAGACGAATTAATGGGTATTCCATCATTTGATATACCTGATTATTCCGAATTATTTGCAGAAGAAAAAGAAATCATCGGAAAACTTAAAAAAGCATTTTTAATGATTGCTGGTGCAGGAGTACAAAAATTTGGGCCTGAGCTAGAAGAACACCAACAAATATTGATGGCTTCTGCTGATATTTTGATAGAAATTTACATGGCTGAATCCGCCATATTACGTACTGAAAAAAATGCGCAACGTTTTGGAGAAGCTTCTCAAGAATATCAAATAGCAATGGCACAATTGTATCTTTTTAATGCTGTTGAAAAAATAAATTCTAAAGGCAAAGAAGCAATCATATCCTTTACAGAAGGTGACGAACAGAGAATGATGCTTATGGGACTTAAGCGATATACTAAATACGCCAATTTACCAAATATCGTTGCATTGAGAGAGAAAATTGCCGATAAACTTTCAGCAGAAAATACCTATTGTTTTTAAAAGTTCTCGAATCTTGTTAGGTTTTAGAATTTAGTTGTTAGTAAAAAGCCATCCTACTAGGGTGGCTTTTACAATTTCAAAAATATCTTTTTACATATTTCCAGTACAGTTATGTAACTTTACAACAATCTAATTACCAACCTCATGAAGAAAACCATATTAGGGTGCGTTCTTTTTGTTAGCGTTATGCTCCACGCACAATCCGATCCTAAAGTCTATACTATCATAGATTCCATATCAGCTTACCGAATCGAAAAAGACATACGAACTCTAGCAAATTTTGGAACTCGAAATACTTTTAGCGACACGATTTCCAACACTAGAGGAATAGGCGCTGCTAGACGTTGGATAAAGGAAGAATTCGAAAAGATTTCAAAAAACTGCAATTCTTGTTTAGAGGTATTCTACCAAAAAGATTATGTAACGAAAGAAATGGGGACAAGAGTTCCTCATGATGCTTGGGTAGTCAATGTGGTAGCTATTCAAAAAGGTACCAGATACCCTAACAACTTTATTATTATGAGTGGAGACATAGACTCCCGTGCTAGTAATACTATGGATTTTACAACTGATGCACCAGGTGCTAATGATAATGCAAGTGGGATGGCGGGTACTATAGAAGCAGCCAGAGTACTTTCCAAGTATCAATTTGAAAATAGCATTATTTATGTAGGACTTTCTGGTGAAGAACAAGGGCTATTTGGAGGTGCCGGTTTGGCGAAGTATGCCAAACAGCAAGGTTGGAATATAATTGGCGTGTTTAACAATGACATGATAGGGAATATTGACGGTATCGATGGTGTTATTGACAATAGGAGTTTTCGTATTTTTTCAGAGCCTGTACCACCCACATTAACAGAACGTCAAAGAAATATGCATCGTTTTTATGGTGGAGAGGTGGATGGTATTTCCAGACAATTAGCTAGATATGTGTACAAAACAACAAAAATGTATATGCCAGAAATGAATCCTATGATGATTTACAGGCTTGATAGATTTGGACGTGGAGGACATCACCGTCCATTCAATGATCTAGGGTTTGCTGGTATTCGTATTATGGAGGCTCATGAAAACTATAACCGGCAACATCAAGATATCAGAATTGAAAATGGTATTTCATATGGAGATGTTGTTGAAGGTGTAAATTTTGACTACACCAAAAAGCTTACAGCCGTGAATGCCATCAATTTGGCAAGTTTAGCATGGGCACCCCCTGCTCCTACTGAGGTACTTATTGGTGGAGCTGTTGCTCCTTCTACCAAGCTAAAATGGAAAAAAGTAATGGATAACACCGTAATTGGTTATAAAATTTATTGGAGAGATACCACATCACCTACTTGGGATCATAGCAGATTTGTAGGGAATACAGACCAATTTATCCTAGAAGGTATTGTAATTGACAACTTTTACTTTGGGGTATCCGCTGTAGGAATGAATGGACATGAAAGCGTAATTACATTCCCGGAAGGAACTATAAGAGATTAAAAAAACCTCACAATGTGAGGTTTTTTTTTATGCTTGTTGTTCTTCTTCGGTTGAAACTTCAGTAGCTTCAGATTCTTCATTATTAAGTTTGCCATTTTCTTGAAGAAGGTTGTACCACTGCAATACTTTTTTAATATCACTGGCATATACACGATCTTCATCATAATTAGGCAATACCTCAAAAAAGTATTCTTCCAGAGCTTCCTTACTGTCTTTAGGAGAAACACTCGTTTTTCCTCCGTTTTCTTTCGTTTTAATAGCTTTAAACACCTCTCTTAGAGGCACCTCTTCTTGTAATGTATAAATAGCAATTTCTGAAAGAAGACTTACGTTGCTTCTTAAACCAACAGTAATGCGTTTACCATCCAATAATGAAACCGCTACAAAGCCGGTACGTGTTTGTGTATGCAATTCATACAACCCGGGTTTTCCCGAGATTGATAGTATTTTTTCTAGACTCATAGTTGTATACAATTGAAGCGCAAAGATGCACTTTTTAGTGTGTTTTCAAAAAAAAATTAACGTCCTTTTTTGGTATCTGGAAAACGCATACGATAGTCTACGTCCACTTTTCCTTTACTAATATTATTTAGTTTCCCTTTTATTAGTCGCTTTTTTAACCCAGATAGTTTATCTGTAAATAGTACTCCTTCAATATGATCATATTCATGTTGAATTACACGAGCTGCCAATCCGCTATAGGTTTCTTCAAAAGTTTGAAAATTTTCATCTTGATATCTTATGCGTACTGTTTCCTTTCGAAAGACATCTTCTCGGATATCAGGAATACTTAAACAACCTTCATTAAAAGCCCATTCATTACCTGATTCCTCAAGAATAATAGGATTTACAAAAACTTTTTTGAATCCTTGTAATTCTTTTTGCTCCTCTTCAGATAAGTCCTCATCTTCTGCAAAGGGACTTGCGTCAATTACAAATAAACGAAGAGCAAGCCCAATTTGAGGTGCTGCCAATCCTACCCCATATGCCCCATACATTGTATCCATCATATTTTGGATTAACTCTTTAAAATTAGGATATTCAGGGGTTAGGTTTACTGTTTTCTTTCTCAAAACAGGATCACCATATGCAACTATAGGTACTATCATCTTATTTACTTTTTAAAATGAGTGCGCTTTACCACTCCTGTATTTAACCAATGTACTATATCTATATATAGGAATGCTAGTTTAAATACTTTCTTCCCGTTTGGAGTTGAATTTAACCGCTCTTTACATTTCTGATGCAAAACTATGTTTTCTTTAGCGGATAATTGATAATCTTGACAAGAAAAAGACAATTTGTTTTCAAAAGGAATCTTATGAAATTCCTTTACAATTTGTTCATCAACATTATCTCTCTCTACCAGGACTGGAAACAACCTATTCTTTTCCTCAGTTTCTAACATCCTTTTTTTTCTTCTAGTCCATTTTTCCATGGCTTCTTCTTGAGAGTCATAATGTGAAAAATGCACTTCAATATCATCCAATTTGCCTATAGGATACCAATGTTTTTTGGTTTTAGGATATATACTTTCTTGGATAAACTCCAAATCTTGTTTAAGATAATAGTCAAAATTCTGAAGAAGTTTTAAATAACAAGGTCCATTTAGATATAAACCAACGAAGGGGGTATTATAGGTTTTCCCTAACCATTGATATACTTGTCCACCAAAACAATTGTTAGAAATGATTACAAATTGATGGTTATGCAATCTTTTCTGATCTTGGTAGGTATAGTACTTTTTACCATACTGAACAATCTTCCTTCTTATAAATACTTCTGTCTTTCTTAAAAGGCTCTTCATTTGGTCTGTAGATACGATTGTAATATTAGGGTTGCGCTTATCTCATCGATAAGTGATTTATTTTGACGTTGCTTCTTCTTTAATCCACTATCTATCATTGTCTGGAAAGCAATCTTAGAAGTAAAACGCTCATCTACTCGCTTTATTGGCATTTCAGGCATTGCCTTTTCAAGTCTTAGTAGAAAGGCAAGTATGGCGGATTCACTCTCCGAGGCTTCATTATTATGACGTTTAGGTTCCCCTACGACAATGACCTCCACGTTTTCCGTTGAACAGTAATTAACAAGAAAATCAAGAAGTTTTGGGGTCTCAACAGTAGTTAACCCAGAAGCAATAAGTTGAAGCTCATCAGTTACAGCTATCCCACTTCTTTTGGTACCATAGTCAATGCCTACAATCCTGGCCATTTGGTTTAATTTTTGGCAAATTTACATTAAAATTGTGACACCTATAAAAACGTCCCTTATAATCCTTTATAAGCACTTATCTTTGTCATACTAAAATACATTAAAGATCGATGACTGAATTACAACAACTCATAGAGAAGGCGTGGGATAACCGCGAGCTATTAAAAGAAGATAGTACTACTACAGCTATACGCACTGTAATTGACCTGTTAGATGCTGGAGAATTACGTGTTGCTGAACCAACTGAAAATGGATGGCAAGTTAATGAGTGGGTAAAAAAAGCCGTTGTACTCTATTTTCCTATTCAAAAAATGGAAACTTTAGAAGCTGGAATTTTTGAATATCATGATAAAATTCCATTGAAAAGAGGTTACGAAGCCAAAGGAATACGTGTCGTTCCTAATGCTGTTGCACGTCATGGTGCATATATATCATCGGGTGTAATTATGATGCCAAGTTATGTCAACATTGGTGCCTACGTAGATAAAGGTACAATGGTGGATACTTGGGCTACTGTAGGAAGCTGTGCTCAAATCGGAAAAGACGTTCATTTAAGTGGTGGTGTAGGTATTGGTGGTGTACTTGAACCTCTACAAGCCGCTCCAGTTATAATAGAAGACGGTGCTTTCTTAGGCTCTCGCTGTATAGTTGTTGAAGGTGTACGTGTTGAAAAAGAGGCAGTTCTTGGAGCCAACGTTGTACTTACTGCATCAACCAAAATAATTGATGTAACTGGGGACTCCCCTGTTGAGATGAAAGGAATTGTGCCAGCGCGTTCTGTGGTTATTCCTGGAAGCTACACTAAAAAATTCGCTGCTGGAGAATTTCAAGTTCCATGTGCTTTAATTATTGGCAAACGAAAAGCATCAACTGATTTAAAAACATCACTTAACAATGCATTACGTGAATACGATGTAGCTGTTTAAATCAATATTTTTACTTAAACCTTACTAAAGGCCTGGAGAATTCCAGGCCTTTGTTTTTGTAATCCATTAACAAACAATAGGTTATTACGTTAAAACAAGGTTAAAAAAAACTGCTGATGTAACAATTTACAGTTTATACAGTCTATAAAGTATCAATCATCAAAAATCGAACTATTATGAAAAATTTATCCGTTTGGCTGTTTGCAATGGCGTTTACCATAGTTAGCAGCGTTAGTGCCTACAATTCTACATCTGTAGTGGAACTCCCTTCAACAATTGCCCAACTAGTCACCAAAGAAATTGGAAAAACACTTGCTAACCACCCTATTGAATTAGGGAATCGAGACGAAATTATTGCTAATGTTACTTTCACGGTAAACAAAGAAAATGAGATTGTTGTTCTTTCTGTAGATTCTAACTGCAAGGACACTTGTCAATACATCAAACAACGTCTTAACTACCATAAACTTCCTGTAACAGGTCTTGAAAGAGATCGTAAGTACAAAGTAACAGTTAAGCTACAATAGTATAGTGTACCACTAAAACTAAAAATCCTGATTTAAAAATCAGGATTTTTTTGTTCGATTACTCACTGGCTTACCAGCATTTTTATTTGATAGAGGCATTGAGGTAGTAGCCTTCTTCTGTTTTAACAAAACTTCTCCAGGGTTCTTTGGATTTTCTTTGGTACCTCTTAAATACAATACCATTCCATTTAGAAAATTTCTTAAAATCTGATCTCCACAATTCTTATAGTTTGGATGATCTTCATTTCGAAAAAAAGCACTTAATTCACTTTTTGAGATTTTAAAATCAACTAACTTCAAAATCTCAACAATATCATCGTCTTTTAAGGCGAGTGCCACGCGCAACTTTTTAAAAATATCGTTATTGGTCATATTTCAATTTCTTAGCAGCAAAGATACTTATAAGTTTTTGTAAAATTATCGCATTAGCCAAAGAAGCGCTTTAGGTAACTGCTCTCTCCACAATCTCTCATTGTGCTTTCCTCCTTTTATAACTTCCGTATGTAATTGAGTATTCTTTCGTACTTTTTCCCTTAATAATTTGTCCATGGTATATAAATCCTTAACCATAAAATCAGCTTCGTCATCACCACACATCATATAAATTTTCGCCTTTTGATTCAATTTAGCGTTATCCATATACGTATAAATAGAGTCTGAAAACCAAAAAGAAGGTGAAAAAACCCCTGCCTTACCAAATGTTTCAGGATGCTTTGCTAATGCATACAAGGATAGCAATCCTCCTAAAGAACTCCCTAAAATTGTTGTGTGTTCCGCACTCGATTTCGTTCTATATTCCCCATCCACATAAGGTTTAACCACGGTAACAAGAAAATTAAGGTATGCATCGGCATTACCTCCACCATAATTTTCATTTGGGAATGGGGTCAATTCTTCCATTCGCTTATCATTACCGTGTTCAATTCCAACAACAATGGCCTTGATTGCCAATGTATTCATTGTTTCATCGACCCCCCACTCTCCAGAAAAGGAAGTTTTACTATCAAACAAATTTTGAGCATCGTGCATATAAATAACTGGAAACTTTCTTCTTGACTTCTCATAGTCAACAGGAAGATACACCCATATTTTTCTAACGGCCCCTAGTTGGTAGGCATCAAGCTCAACAGAAGTAACCAATGAAGACCTAACTTCTTGACAATTGCCTGTATACCAACAAGAAAACAATAGCAATATGGTGTTAAAATATTTCATCTCATCGATTTATCCTTTAAAATTACATTGAATTTATGTAAATTCAACAAAAAATAAGCTATGAGCACCCAACACAAAAATCTTAGCATTCTAGCACAATTGATTTCACTTATTAAAGCTGATAATGATATCAAACAACGTGAATATGATTTTGTTTCTTCCATAGCCAAAAGAATGGGGGTTCCACAAAATAAACTTGATGCACTTTTTAGCGAAGCTGTACCATACAAACCCTTGGAATCTGAAGCGGAACGTATATTACAATTTCAACGTCTAGTACTAGCAATGAATGTAGATGAAGATCAACACCCAGAGGAAGAAAAATTCATTAAAGAAATTGGACTAAAAATGGGACTAAGTCCGTTTGCAATCAACATAGTATTAAAGGTAATGCATGAATATGAAGACAAAATAGTTCCTCCACAGGTACTAATTGACATCTTCAAAGTACATTATAACTAAACTTCTAGAATAGAGTTCAAATCATTAAAAGACCGACATTTTGTCGGTCTTTTTGATTATATTCAAGACAAAAAGGCATTAAAATAGTATTGGAATAGCATTTGTTTATCATGTTACACATTCAAAACAATTGTGTAACATAAAATATATCAGCTATGAATTTAGTAAAACAAAAAAACAACACCTGGTTTCCATCCATTTTTGATGATTTTCTACATCCGAATTTCTTTGGAGAGGTAGTAAACAGAAACGATTGGAATATTTCTGTACCTGCAGTAAATATAAAAGAACATGATTCATACTTCTTGGTGGAAATGGCTGTACCAGGAATGAAAAAGGAAGATTTCAATATTTCCCTAGACAATCAAGTATTGAGTATATCTTCAGAAAAAAAGACTAGTGCAGAAGAAAAAGACAAGGAGGGCCGCTATACCCGAAAAGAATTTAGTTACAATTCCTTCAAACGAGCATTTTCTCTCCCTGAGTCCGTGGCTACTGAAAAAATTGACGCAACCTATAAAGATGGTGTTTTACTATTAACACTTCCTAAAAAAGAAGAAGTGTTACATCAATCCAAGCGTTTAATAGACATTAGATAAGAAATATTTAGATTGGTTGATTAGAATTGGTTAGTTAGTGTAAGGCCGGATAAGTAGTTATTATCCGGCTTTATTTTTACATTTTTTCCTTCAATGCCTTTATTTCATCCCTTAATTTTGCCGCCTGTAAAAAGTCAAGTTCTTTTGCTGCTTTCTCCATTTCTTTTCGCTTTTCTCTTACTTTTTTCTCAATATCCTCTTTTGAAAGATATAACACCTCAGGCTCTAAAGCGTGAGCTTCATTTGAGGTTTTCATTTCAGCACTTGAGCTCTTGCCCAAGACAGTATCAATTTTCTTATTCAATGCTTTAGGAACAATATTATGTTCCGTATTATATCTCATTTGTTTTTCACGCCTATAATTGGTTTCATCAATAGTGATTTTCATACTGCGTGTAATAGTATCTGCATACATGATTGCTTTCCCATTTAGATTTCTTGCAGCACGACCCACCGTTTGTGTTAATGATCTGGCGGATCTTAAAAAACCTTCTTTATCAGCATCTAGAATTGCCACCAATGATACTTCTGGTAAGTCCAATCCTTCACGAAGCAAATTAACGCCTATAAGCACATCAAAAAGACCTTTCCGCAAATCTTGCATAATCTCAACCCTCTCAAGCGTATCAACATCACTATGAATATACCTACAACGTACAGCAATTCTAGTTAAGTATTTACTCAATTCTTCTGCCATTCGTTTGGTAAGTGTAGTTACAAGCACGCGCTGGTCAAGCTCTACTCTAAGTTGAATTTCTTCTACTAAATCATCTATTTGATTTTGACTGGGACGTATTTCAATTATGGGATCTAACAAACCCGTGGGACGGATAACCTGCTCCACATACACTCCACCACACTTTTGCAATTCATAGTCAGCTGGTGTTGCGGAAACATAAATAACCTGATTTTGCAGCTGTTCAAATTCCTCAAATTTCAGTGGTCGATTATCCATGGCAGCTGGTAATCGAAACCCATATTCAACTAGGTTTTCCTTCCTACTGCGATCCCCTCCATACATGGCATGAACCTGCGGCACTGTCACGTGACTCTCATCAATAACCATAAGGTAATCATCAGGAAAATAATCCAATAAACAGAAAGGTCTGGTACCTGCCTCTCTTCCATCTAAATAACGAGAATAATTTTCAATTCCTGAACAATATCCTAATTCGCGAATCATTTCCAAATCGAAATTGGTACGCTCTTCCAATCGCTTAGCTTCCAAATGCTTCCCAATTTCCTTAAAAAAATCAACTTGCTTCACTAAATCCTGCTGAATCTGCCAAATAGCATTCTGCAACACCTCCGGAGAGGTTACAAACATATTGGCCGGATAAATAGTTAATTTATCGTATTTCTCAATGATTGAATTATTTATAGGATCAAACGCTTCAATTTCTTCAATTTCATCTCCAAAAAAATGAATTCTGAAGGCATGATCAGCATACCCTGGAAAAACATCAATCACATCTCCTTTTACCCTAAAATTTCCTCTAGTAAATTCAGCCGTGGTTCTAGCATACAGACTTTGCACTAATTGTTTCATGAATTTAGTACGCGAAATAATCTGGTCACGTTCAATGGCAATCACATTTTTTTGAAACTCTATAGGGTTCCCAATACCATATAAACAAGATACAGATGCCACCACTAGAACATCTCTTCGTCCAGAAAGCAAAGAAGATGTAGTACTTAGACGTAATTTTTCAATCTCTTCATTAATAGACAGATCCTTCTCAATATACGTTCCTGTCACAGGGATATAAGCTTCCGGTTGATAATAATCATAGTAAGAAACAAAATACTCCACGGCATTATTAGGAAAAAACGCCTTGAACTCAGCATATAGTTGAGCAGCTAAAGTCTTGTTATGTGCTAACACCAATGTTGGTCGTTGAACCTCGGCAACAACGTTGGCGACTGTAAATGTTTTTCCTGAACCAGTCACCCCTAATAATGTTTGATCTGATTCTCCACTACGTATACCCTTGACGAGTTGACGAATAGCTTCCGGCTGATCACCGGTAGGCTTAAATTCTGATTCTAATGTAAAACGCATGTTGCAAAGGTAATAAAAGCAACCTCCAAAGAGGCATAATTTATTAAAGTACAGAAAACTTCCTCAGAGGAGATGTAGAAGTACTGTATGCGTTCCTCGTTTGCTATTTACCTACTAAATAGACCTCTGAAAGTTGTATGTTTATATAACAATTGAGCATTATGACACACATTTTCATCCGCACAACACACCCTCATTCTTTAGGATTATTTAACAAATCAAAAAAATCCTTATGATTCATCCTATCAAAATCATATTAATTCTTTTCTCTTAAATCCTGTTTTTAGAGCTATCAAAATAAATACGGACGTTTTCAAGACTATTAAACAGTACATTTTGAAAATCGAAAAAGATATCAATCTTATCGAAATATCAAAAATATATAAGTATTAGATAACGCTAATTCTTTTACATTTTATTTCATTTAGGATATAATTAATTTAAAACTTTTGTTGTTAATTAAATCATATAACAAGGAACTTAATAAAAAAATAATCTAAATTGATTCTAATAGTTTCCTTTTCAACAACTCCTTGTTTTTACTAGAATTGAAATCAAACATTAAAGAAATTTTACCATTATTGAACTCAAAGACCATTGGATTTGACCCCTTGAATACTTGTTTTTTATACCCCCTAAATCCAACATCGTAAATAACATTAAATTTATTCTCTATTCCTTCAAGAAAGAAATCCGCTTCTTTTAGAGTATTACTAGCAATAATTAAATTAATATTTCTTGAACCCGGAATATCATCCATTAATATTCTTTTAGTACCTTCTAAACATGAATCCAATGGTAGATACACAAAAACAGCATTCTTATTTGTTAAACTAAAGGACAAATCTTCCTTAAAAAGGATTTCAACATCATTTTGAAATTCATTAAATTTAGAATTTGAATTATTACAGCTAATAACTAAGCCAATAATTGCAATAGAAAATGCCAAAGCTAAAAAATTAAAAAAATCAATTCTTTTCAAGATTAAATAATACATACTTAAAATAATTTTCATTAAATAATGGATTTTCTATATTGTTAAAAAATATATATAGGCCCTTTCTAGAAACAAAAGAACCCCCAGGAAGAAAATTTCCTCCTTCAAACTTCTGCTCAGATAACTTTTTAAACTCCTCATCAAAAACAATAATGCTAAAAGGTTTCTGAGAAAAAGAACGTAGTTCACCAGTAGAATCGTCTACAAATGGGATTCCATGATACACCACCATATAATATACATTTCGAAATGGATCATATTTCAAATTAGCGTTATAAGGAAATTCAACATCGAAACGTCGAATATCATTCTTATACTCTCCTTGCATAGGGTAATACTCTTTGACAAAATCACTAACAAACGTCGTCTTTTCCTCTACAATCCCGGTTTCTTGATTTTCAAATAAAATTCTATTTTCAAAAGGAAAACAGTAATACAAAACATTATCTTTCCCAACAACACTAATAGGGGTATGTCTTATATAATGATGATTATTCATATTAGCATATGAATAGTCAATTAAACCTTTACTTACTTTTTTAGCATTAATATCAAATTTGACAACTACCGGATCATTGCTATTCCGACTAATTTCATGACCATTAAGATAGGTAGGAAGTACCGAGAATTTTAATACTCCTTCTGCATAGTGACTAGCATATGCGATCCACATCATAGGCTCTCCAAAATCAAAATCTGCAAAATCTATTAAATCAAAAGATTCAATAACATCTGCATTCGAATTAGTCAAAAAAAGCTTTCTTGAAGGGGAATTAAAAATAAAAATACTATCCATATTAACATAATGAAAAGAACCAGCATCATCACCAACACCGTTAAGACCAGTCTGGCTATAAATAACTTTCTTAGAGATCCTTTCGGAATCCACGTTTACAAAAGTTAAACCATTTTGATTGGTATTAGACACTACTATATATGTAGAATCATCTTGAATAAAATATTGAATTCGAGTATAACGATAGGTTAATGAATCATCTATTGAAATACGTAATGTATCCTTAGGAATCAACTTATAATCATAACTAGAAGATAGTTTTAATTCATTTTGGCAAGAAACACTAAAAACTAAAAATACTAAACACCACCCATTCTGAAGAAATCTACGCATACTATACATCCAAAAAAAATTACTACAATCGATATATTAAACCCTCCATATTTACAAGCTCCAATAATCAACACAATTGGTTATAACAATGAAATTATTTAAACCAATAACTAAAGTCAATAATTTTGTTAATCATGATAGCTAAATATACAAATAAACCAATTAAAAAAACACAATCTTCAAATAAAATAGTACATATGTATTACAATTAATAACATACATATAGTAAGCATATTCTTATACATTTGAAAGAACAGAAATATAGTACAAAAATCTCCCTTTACTGATAACTACAAAATCGATTACGCTTAGGATTAATTAATTCATTAGGGTTAGACTAAACGAAATGTGTTTAGTTTCTCTTAGATCAGTGACTATCGCAAGTCTTTTATTCTCATTATGTGGAATTGTAATTTACCGTTAAGAAGCACTAAAATAGTACCCAATACCATAATTCAATGATTAAATTAAGAGGATTTACTTTATATGTACAAGGAATAAACAACTAAACTAACGCTTTAAAGTAAAATGTCCCTGATAAATTGAATTATCAATCAAAATAGCCTTAAACCAATAATCCGAAGAAGGAAGAGGGCTCCCTATATATGTACCATCCCAGCCTTCAGAATCAGGGTGTATTTCTTTAATTAATTTCCCCAAACGATCGAAAATAAAGATTGTTTTTACTTGAGGTATCATTGCATCATGACCTAATACTTGCCAATAATCATTGTAACCATCAGCGTTAGGGGTGAAAAATTTAGGAAAGTCAATGAGATAGAATTGCTTAGAGGAAATTCCACACCCATTTTCATCACGTACATAGATGGTATGTTGTCCTGAAGCTAAACCAACAAATACATTTTCAGAAGTAAAAGGCCTGGAAGTATCATCCATAGCGAATGTATACACTCCATCTCCTATAGTATTAATCGTGACAGTATAATTACCTACATTACCTGATATTGAAACCGAAATATTAGCTATCGAAGAATCGAACACTTCTATTGATCGAGAATCACTACATCCTGAATTACGATCTGTAATTGTTACAGTATATATTCCTGCACGATTCACATAGGTGCTATAAGTTGTATCGCCATTACTCCACAAATAATCATACTCAGATGGATTACCGATAACACCTGCCTGTAATTCAATATTTCCAGGATATGTGTCGGTACAGTAATAGACCTGAGAATTAGGTTCCAATACTGGTGGAACATGGACATTTAAGGTAACAGTGGTAATCCCAAAGCAACCATCAGCTGTATCTATTCGTGCATAAATTACTTGAGTATACTGCTGAACATTCGTATAAAAATCAGGCAGTCTATTTAGATGTTGTATCGCCTCTAGCTCCGTTAAAAAATAAGTTACTTCTTCCCAATTCGGAATTGTTTGGGTAAGTGGTATATCAGCATCTTTAAGATTGAATGAAGTAAACCCATCAATATAACCATCCTTATCATCACAAGTATCCAAAATAACTGTATCTATAGTATTAGTTACTGTTACCAATGATATTTTAGCCAAGGAACTACAACGATACCTATTTTCAGTACGTGCATATACAATTTGATTGACTGAAGTATTTATGAAATTAGTAGCATTGGCAATTGCATTTGTAGTATTCTCTGCATCGGTTTGTGTAGTGTAAAACCCAACTACCTGAACTCCCTGAAGTCCCTGAGTTATTATTGAATTTGCATCGAAAAGATTAAATTCTGTGTATCCATCACCATCTGGATCACATTGGGTAATAGTAGCATTATTTACTACAAAACTATCGTATTCAATATGGATATCATCTGTAGCTAAACAACCATTAATAGTAGCTACAACGCTATAAGTCCCTGGCTGAGTGACTAAAAAAGTTCCTATAGTATTAATCTCTTGAGAGACCCCATCCATAAACCACTCATAAACAGAGGCATTACTCCCTGAAACATCTAACAATAAGGAATCTTCTTCACAGAGAGGATTATTGCTACTAAAAGTTCTATCACTGCCTAAATCAATGACATTAAAACTTCCCGCCTGTATAAACACAGCGGAATCATAATACGCATTTCCTTGATCAGCTATAGCCAGTTTTATAGTATAACGCACTCCTGGCACTACGTTAGTTTGAGCTGTTAACACCTTGGTTTGCCCATTATAGGCAATTGGATGATCATAACCATTAAATGAATCAAAATATTCTTCATTTTGTGCAGGACATGGACCTTGTCCTCTAACATTTGTAGTGTTTAAAGGTGTGTTTGTTCCAGGAATTACAGCTAAATTCTCATATGGATCTACACTACCTGACTCTTTAATTAAAAAAGCAAATCCATCGGTAAAACTACATTGATTTGTGGATGTAATGGTGGACAAGTACTGCTCGGAAGCAAAAAGATAGTTAAAGCTAATGTGGTTTGTTTGTGCTGTAAACTCAAATTCAATATAAGTGGTATTGTGCGTATTACTAATCCCTATGGCATTTTCTAAATCATAGTCTCTTAAACCATCATTTGTTCCTGCTCTCAGTACACCTGAATTTCCTCCAGCACTAATATTTGGGCCAGGTACTTCGCTAAGTCTTCCCGTAGTAAGCACTATTCCAGAGGTAAATGGAAAATCAGCACCATTGGAATCAAAATATCCGTAACTCAAGTCTCCCCCAGAAAAACTAGGTCCCCCAAAAGATGTCACTTGAACATTACCTAAACAATTACTATTAATAAGGACATCCTCTACAAGCTCTTGCACAGTATACATGCTAGCATCTGTAACTATATTTTGCCCAATTAGAATAGAATTCCAAAAAAACACTAAAATCAAAAGGGGGTATCTCACTTCAAATCAATTAACTGACAAAGATAAAAATCTTACAATTAAGAGAGGTACTAAAGTTCCCTTTTATAAGAAACAGCTATAAATCTCGTTTACGCAAAATAAATAATGTACCATACACAAAAACAAAAATCCACACCGTTACAATCAATACATCATACCATTGAACTGCATAATTTTTAGTAAATTCTTCGCCAATCTGTGCTGCAACAGACTTGACAGCTCCAAGACGAGTAAAAGGTTCTTTAATAAGATTACTCATCGCATTTAAGGGAAAGAATTGTGCAATACTATCAGCAATTGTAGAATTATCAAATACCTTGAATTTTAAGAAAGCATACACTATACCCTCTAGAATATTCCACAACACCAAAAAACCAAGCGCAAAAGCGGATCGTTTCACCAACATTCCTAAGAATAAACAGAATGAAAAAAATGCCGTAAGTTTCAAAAAGTAGGCGAGTAAGTATCCTAATTGTGAAAATATGATTCCTACTTCAGTAAAATCCGAATAAATAAGCCCCAAAACCAATGATACTACAAAAATAAAGACGGTTGAAATCCCTGAAAACATTACCACAGTAAGAAATTTTGACATCACAAACTCCTTTTTACTCAATCCATCAATTAGATTCTGTTTTAGTGTTTTATTACTGTATTCATTAGCCATCATTGATACAATCACTATGGCCAAAAACAATTTGAAAACTGCAGCAATATAGGTGTTGAAATGCCAAATAAACGGAAAATTAAATATTCCCTGCTCTGCTAAATGGAATTCTATTGGTCCTATATCAAATTTTATAGCCGCTATAAGGGCGATAAAAGTTAGTAATACAAAATATGCAATGATTAAAAAACGGCTGGAACGGCTATTCCAAAGCTTTATAAATTCTATTGATAAAAGTCGTCTCATTTCTAAATTTGATTATTCGTTGATAACTATTAGATTTACTAATGGTTGTTGGTAAGGGATAAAAATTGCTCTTCCAAGCTTTCCTTCCTTTTCACTAAATGAGATAAAACAATACCTTTCTCAAAAAGTAATTTATTAACTGATGCCGCCTCCATAGGTTCAGATAAAAATGCAGTTAACAAGTCTCCTTCTACTTTAATTCTGCCAAACTGTGGTTGCACCATTAATAATTGTTCTAAAGCAACGAGATCTTTAGTCTTCATTTCAAAAAAACCATTACTACTTGTCATTTCATCAACACGTCCAGCATATAGTTTTTGCCCTTTCCGTAAGACCACCACATGTGAACACACCTTTTCTACCTCATCAAGTAAATGAGAAGCTAAAAGAATGGTTGTTCCCGTTGCAGCTATCTTCTTAATTAGTTCTCGTATCTGGTGAATACCTTGTGGATCAAGGCCATTAGTTGGTTCATCAAGGATGAGGATTTCAGGATCATTTAGTAAGGCTGATGCAATTGCTAATCGCTGTTTCATACCTAAGGAATAGGTACTGAACTTACTATTTCTGCGCTCAATTAATCCCACAAGCTCTAGTTTCTCATACACCTTGTGGAAGGGGACCTCTTTAATTTTACAAACCAATTTTAAGTTCTCCTCTGCACTCATATAAGGGTAAAAATTGGGTCGTTCAATAATCGCACCCACCTTTTTTAGAGCTTCATGGGTGCTTATTCTCCCATCAAACCACTGATAATTCCCTGAGGTTCGATTTACAACATTGAGAACGATTCCTAAAGTTGTTGATTTTCCACTTCCATTAGGACCTAAAATACCATATACATTTCCTTTTTGAATCGTAAAGGACAAATCATTAACTGCTATTAACGGTCCGTATTTTTTGGTAAGATTTTGAATTGTTAAAATGGTTTCCAAATCTGAAAAAGTTTTGTTTGATAGCTACTAAGTTGACGAAAAAAAATGTATTTTGTTACATAAAATTGGTAATGGGATTTATGAAGTCATTGAAATTCCATGAATAAATCAACATCATCGAACTTTTTATACTATTATGACTGAAGAAAAACTGATGTCTAAAAAAAAACCGGCATACCCGGTTTCACCAAAATTACATCAATACCTAGAAGATTATAACCGCAATATTGAAATCCCGATTTTCTATGATGATTTGTTGCGCTTTTCCGGATCAGTGGTTGTTTATGATCAACATGATCAGGACACTCTCTGGATTAGAGTATATTATTCAGAATTTGAAAGAGTTGAAATAGATTTGAGTCTAAAACGTGTGTACTCTATACTTCATTCCGATGGTAGTGATGATATTATACAATATCTTAACGTAGACACTATTGATTACTGCACCTTTGGTAACTCAAAACCCTTTCGCATCAAAGTAAGAAACATCCTAAATGACAATTTCACCTACTTCTACGTGAAAAAGACAGATGCCTCACGTATATATGGCCTGGAACTTGAACATATGCTATCACCATACAATCTCAACTTTTTAGTATACAAAGACACCCTTATTGAAGAACATATTTCTGGGATTCCAGGAGATGTTTTTATCAAGGACATGTTACCTCATTGTTCAGAACCCGAAAAAGCACAAATCGCCAAGGAGTTTGTAAAATTCAATGAACGCTGCATGATTCGACTACTGGGAGATATGCGATCCTATAATTATGTAATTGTACCCACACACGATTTTGATCATGTAGTGTATCGTATACGCGCTATTGATTTTGATCAGCAATGCTATGAAGGAAAATTCAAGGTATATAGACCTCAATTCTTCAAGGAAAACAATATAATGGTTGCGCTGGTTCGGGACAAACTTCAACACTCTTCTGTGGATCAATATAAAATTGAAGAACGTTCTATGGTAGCCAAACGTATTAAAAGTTCAGGAAAACGTATTAAAAAACTAATGCGTTGCATGAGAACAGACAAAATTTCTAGTAGAGAAAATATTCGCCAGCTAAAAATGGAAATATTTGCCTATACTCAGGATGTTGCCTTTAAAAAAAGTAGAAATATGGGGAATGTACTTTCCGCAGCTCTAGATTTTGTATTGCGAAACTATGAAAACGTTAATGTAAAGCGATTGCTGCAACAGTAGACAATCGCTTTATTTTTACTTTATCCTTTTTGTTCTTTATTAAAGTACACTAAATAATAGTACATCTGTTTTTCTTCATCCCAACCCTTTTCAACAAATTTCTCAGCGGATTCTGGATTAATAAAATCCATTTTTATCTGAATATTTGTATCTAATTGGATTACGTTCTTCATCTTTTTACGGACATCTGACACTGCTTTGTTAGCGATTGGAAAATTAGAAACATCTTCTATGCTATACTTAGGTCCTCTTTCTACTTTATAGTGTTTAAATTCTGGAATTAAATCAGGATTATCCAGCACCTCATTTAGAAAAGCGGTTTCTTCAAACTCATTATTTTTAGCGAAATGATTTACTGCACGATTCATAAACATCACTTCTTCTTTCTTATCTTCTGCCGGAAGTACAACATCCTTAGCAAAATCTTGGCAAAACTTCAAGTATTTCTTTGTAAAGAAATTCTCATCAGTTAGAACATCTACTCCTAAAAAATTCTCAAGCCAATATTTAGTATCATATCGATTACTATCTACCGAAAGAATCTTATACCCTTCCTCTTTATTTACATTTAGTATAATACATCCTTTGTCAAGTTTATTGATGTTTATACCTTCCTGTACCAATATTTCAAGTAAACCTGGTTTTTCTTCAAACTGAAGAAAACTATGTTTCATTTCACTCTTAAAAATCCCAATGGCATTAGCCTTCTTATTATCAACCATTACATCACTCAACAATGTAACATATACCTCCCCGCTTTTAATATGTGGATGATTGGATTGATCAAATAACAAGGTTGCAATTTTTTTTGACTGCATGTGTATACTTGCAGGATTTTCAAAAATTTCAGAAGCAATCTTAAATAATTCATTAAACTCAACATCTACCTCATTATCAAAACGATAATAATTCTCTTCCTTTTCTCTGAAAGGTTTAAAAAAATATTCTTTTAAAAGACCAGTGATCTCATCGTTAAGGGTGTATGGAACTTCTGATAAAAATACACCTTCATTACGGCTTTTGTTACCGACACGATGTATCGAAAGACTTTCAATATGAGTAGGATATAAATTGAGCATAGTAATAGATTCTCTTAATTGATAATTATGAGTTTAATAAAATAGTAATAAATAATGGGGAACTTCTTAATTCCAGTTTTCGTCAAAATCTAGGTCGTCAAAATCCTCGATATCCATTCCAAAATCATCGAAATCATCATCAAGGTCTAAATCTTCTCCTTCAAAATCCTTTTCAGGTGCCTCATCAGGTACATTACCATGAGCAAAAAGAAGCATAGGGTATGTCAATCCATTTTCTGGTTCAGCCGTCTCAACCATCTCTACAAAAAATGTCCACATACTCATAAAATCATACACATAAATAAGCTTATTCTCAGACTCATTTACTACTGAATCTATTGTAGTATTATGCATTAATCGAACACTACCAGAAGCATCATCGCTAAGGTCAAACAACGATATTTCATCTCCCTGATTCCATTCATCATCACTTGTATAAAAGGATGCCATTTCATTTCCGGCAAATCCGAAAGCCTGCGTTATAGTATTATGTAAATCTTCTAGGCTGTCACCAGATTCTATTGCGATATCTCGAATAACATCTTCTTCGGCATCTAGTATGACTCTGAATTTATAAATCATATTTTTCTTATTTATCTTTTCAAATGTACAATTATTTGCTAAAACGGTGTAGTGTGAATGTCATTGCACTCAACAGGAAAAAAGCACCAATCTGATGAGCTACTCCTAACCACACCGGAACGGCCAAGATTAACGTAAATACGCCCAGAACAAATTGGATAATCACCATTAAAACTGTAGCCTTAATCCCGTTATGTTGTGCAGGCGTTAGCTGTAATTTATGTGATTTAAAAGCCATCACTCCAACTAAAATCACTACAACATAGGCTAAATAGCGATGAACAAATTGAACTCCGCTTTTCCCTTCTACAATATTCTTCCACAAGGTATCCTGTTCTATATAAACCGTTTCATGAATGAGTTTACCATCGGTCATTAATGGCCAATGATTATGAATCCATCCCGCATCCAATCCAGCAACAAACGCACCCCACATTATCTGTAACAAAAGGACAATAATGGTAGCAGTGATTAAGTGTTTAAAAGGTTTTGAAATAGGAGGTTTTCGCTCGGGATAAATAAGATCCAATGCCACCCAAAAAGTAACTGCAAAGGTTATAAATGCAGCCATTAGGTGCATAGCAAGTCTAAAATGACTAACATCAGGATTGTCTACTAGTCCACTTTTAACCATATACCAACCCAAAAAACCTTGAAAACCTCCAAGAAATAATAGTAATAATGATTTATAAAAAGTGGGCTTTGTAAATTGTTTAGTGAACAAAAAATAGAAAAAAGGGAGTAAGAATACCAATCCTAAAACGCGTCCTAAAAGTCTATGCAACCATTCCCAAAAATAGATATCTTTAAAATCTTCTAAAGAAAAATGGTAATTCACTTTTTGATATTCTGGAAACTGTTGATAAATTTCGAACTCCTTTTGCCACTGGGCATCTGTCATAGGAGGAACCATATCGGTGACTAATTTAAAATCTGACATTGATAACCCAGAATGTGTCAAACGGGTAATCCCACCAACTAACACCATAACAAAAATTAAAAAGCAGCCGGTAAGCAACCAATACACTACCTTTTTATTATCCTTTTTCATGTGTTTACAATTTAAATTTCTAATTCCTCAATCTAGTCATTAAATATATTTAAGGCCGATCCTTAGCAGGTATAAGTCCTAGTTTTTTGCCTTTATCTAACATAAAAGCATAAGCTGCCTCGTGTTCATTAGGAATTTCTCCTTCTAATATAGCCTCTTTAATAGCTTCTTTAATCATCCCTATCTCTTTGGAAGGCTGAAGATTAAACGTTTGCATTATTTCCTCACCACTTACAGGGGGCTGAAAATTTCGAACATGATCACGTTCTTCAACTTCCACTATTTTTTGTCGAACAATCGCAAAATTCTGATGATAGCGTTTAAATTTCTTGGGGTTTTTAGTGGTAATATCTGCCTCACATAATGTCATTAGGTCCTCGACATACTCACCTGCATCAAAAACCAATCTACGAACTGCTGAATCCGTTACTATCTCTTGTGAAAGTACTATTGGACGTGAACTCATTAGTACCATTTTCTGAACAAATTTCATTTTCTCATTCAATGGCATATGTAATCTTTTGAAAAGCTTGGATACCATTTTGGAACCAACAAATTCATGGCTATGAAAAGTCCACCCAATTTTTTTATCGAATTTCTTAGTTGGTGCCTTTCCAATGTCGTGCAGTAAAGCAGCCCATCTCAACCAAAGATTATCAGTTGCTTGGGCAATGTTATCCACTACTTCTAGCGTATGCCAAAAGTTATCTTTATGTCGTTGACCTTCCTTTTCTTCTATGCCTTGCAATGCAGTAAGCTCAGGCAAAATAAGTGCAAGTAGGCCCGTTTGATGTAATAACTGAAAACCAACAGAGGGTTTAGGAGTCATTAAAATTTTATTTAATTCATCTACAATGCGCTCTCCTGAGATTATTCCTATTCGCCTTTTATTCCTTTCAATGGCCTCCAGAGAAGCATCTTCGATGGTAAAAGAAAGTTGAGTTGCAAAACGAATTGCCCTCATCATACGAAGTGGATCATCTGAATATGTAATATCGGCATCAAGTGGAGTGCGAATTAATTTTCTCTTCAAATCACCAAATCCGTCAAATGGATCGAGTAAATCTCCGAAAGATTCCTTGGATAGTGATAAAGCCAAAGCATTAATGGTAAAATCTCTTCTATTCTGATCATCTTCCAAGGTGCCATCCTCGACTAGGGGTTTTCTGGAATCTTCACGATAACTTTCTCTGCGTGCACCAACAAATTCTACCTCGAGATCATCCGTTTTTAGCATAGCGGTCCCATAGTTCTTAAAAACACTAACCTTTGGTTTACCAGGTAATCGCGCTGCAACCGACTGGGCTAACTCTATGCCGCTCCCAACGGCAACAACATCAATATCTTTAGGGGTACCTCGTTCTAGAATAAAATCACGTACAAAGCCACCAATAACGTAGCTTTCCACATTTAGATCCCGAGCAGCTTCAGAAATTACAGAAAATATAGGGTTTTGTATCGCTTGTTTGTAGTTCATGAATATCAAATTCCAAAAATCAAATGTCTTCAGTATACTTAGTTAAAAAAGCATATACATCTGCAAACATTACTTCCGAATGATTTTCACTTCTCCATTAGTACTTAACTTAATAATGGATGAAGGTTTCTCACATCGTTTATCGCGGTGCAAATTTACTACATAGTCTACACCTTTTAAAATTTCAGGAGCTATTTCTAAGAAACTTTTAGGAGTTGGTTCTCCACTAATATTTGCTGATGTAGATACTATAGGTCGCTTGAATTGACGGATGAGTTTTTGACAAAACTCGTCACTTGCTACACGAATTGCTAAGGTATTATCTTCCGCTATTAAATTGGGAGCAATTCCGTGAGGTTTGTCATAAATAATAGTAGTTGGTTTGGTGCTTAAATCAATGATATCATAAGCTACCTCAGGAATCTCAAAAATATGTTTTTGCAACATCCTTATGTCAGACACCAAACAAATAAGAGCCTTACTGTCCTCGCGATTCTTCAAGGCATACACTTTTTTTACGGCCTCCGAATTAGTAGCATCACACCCTATTCCCCAAACAGTATCTGTAGGATATACAATGAGACCTCCCTTTTGTAGGGTTTCAACTGCCATTTGTATCTCTTCATGCATCATAGGATCAATTTATTATAATGTTTCAATATACTTTTGTCCCTTGTTACGTTTCGGTAGTCTTAAAAAATCTCCTGACACTCTATTATAATCATCAGGATAAAACTCTAAAACTCCATTTCCTGGATAAAAAGTTAACTCTCCAAATAAAATCCGTTTCGAAAAGGAGTACAAATCCACCCTAACAAAAGGAAAATCAGCAGACAAAATTTTGGCGATTTCAATCATCTCAGCTAACATTTCAGGCCTTTCCGGCTCTGCATCATTCGGTAGATAATGTTTGTATGGGAGCTTTTTCCAATCCAAATCATAAAAACATCTGTTGTGATCTCCAAAGCGCGCTACATCAACATGTATAAATTTAGGCTCTCCATTAAAACAAAAGAATTTATAGTCATTTAAAAGTCCTTTATCCAATTCTTCTAAGTATTTCTCACACAATATCCTAGGCTTCACATCTTTATAGGCCCATTCTAAACCTGCTTTATAATAAAAATTATGCCACAACCACTTTCTCATCTTTAATCTAGCATATGTTTTATTAAGTTTAGATTTATCCTTTACAATGAGATTAAAATTACTACCATGCACACCTTTAAGCACAAACTTTTCAGGAAACTCGTCAAAATTCACCTCCCCTACGCTATCGTACACGCCATAACATTCATTTAGGTATTGCGCTCCTATTTTAGATTCCACATAGGATCTTACCGCATATTTATCTACTAATTGATTTAAAATTTTTGGGCGATAATACACTTTAAGCCATTGAATTTTTTCATTCAACTCTTTCGGGTCTTCCAAGTTCAATTTTTTACCAGTGTAGTATTGATAATAAATCTTCACGAATGTTTTTTGGGGTAGGAACTTGAGTTTTTTCAACAAGCCTAATAAGAGTTTGTACATAAAACGATGTTTATCTTAGATTGTAATTTCTGAATAATCCCTAATCAAAGCAAAGATATGTAAAATGTACTTCTTATTTTTGTATAAAATTTTAGCTCAAATTTATGAAAGACCTCAGTATAACTGTCATTATCAGCACTTATAACGCCGAAGAATGGCTAGAAAAAGTTCTTATAGGCTATTCCAAACAAACCTATAAAAACTTCGACGTAATTATTGCTGATGACGGCTCAAGAGAGTCTACCAAAGAATTAATCGAATCTTATAAAAAATCATTTCCAGTCAACTTAACGCATCTATGGCATGAGGATCAAGGCTATAGAAGACAAGAAATACTAAATGTTGCCATCACTGAGGCTACAAATGAATACATTATAATGACCGATGGAGATTGCATTCCAAGAAAAGATTTTGTTGCGGTTCACGCCCAATATGCTAAAGAAGGTAGATTTCTTTCCGGAGGATATTGTAAATTAAGTATGAAACTAAGTACACTAATCACCAAGGAAGATATCGAAACTGAGAAATGCTTTGATTTAAACTGGCTAAAATCTCATGACAAAGTAGGATTTTCTCAAGCGTTAAAGCTTGGAAGTGGAAAAACAGCAGCTTCCTTACTAGACATTATAACACCTACAAATGCCTCATTCAACAATTGCAATTCGTCAGGTTGGAAGAAAGATATGATTGCTATAAATGGATATGATGAACGAATGAAATATGGCGGGCCAGATAGAGAATTGGGAGAACGGTTGGAAAATTATGGAATTAAAGGATTTCAAATTAGGCACAAAGCCATTTGCCTTCACTTAGATCATCCTCGAGGATATAAAACTTCTGAATCTTTAAAGAAAAACCTAGAGATACGTGCCGAAGTCAAAAAGCACAAAAAAGCATGGACACCTTATGGCATCATAAAAGAGGCTACTAAATAATTCTTTTTTCTATGAAAATATTAATCACAGGAGCTGCAGGCTTCATAGGTTCACATACAGCAGAATATTTCGCCAAACTTGGACATACAGTTTATGGTCTTGATAACTTCTCAAGCTACTATGATATTTCGTTAAAAAAAATGAACGCTCAAGACATTGTGAACCAAGGGGTAACTTTAATTGAAGCGGATTTATTAGATGACCTAAGCACCCTACTACCCAAGGATATTGATTATATTTTTCATTTCGCGGCACAACCAGGCATTTCCGCCACCACTTCACTAGATGAATACGTACGAAACAATATTTTTGCCACGCAACATTTACTAAATTGGGCTATCAATGATGCAAAAAACGTAAAACTCTTTGTTAATATAGCCACATCTTCTATATACGGTAAAGAAGCAACCCTGCCTGAAACGGCTCTTCCTGAACCTATTTCCTACTATGGAACATCCAAATTAGCTGCTGAACAATTAGTACTTGGAGAACAACGAGTAGGAAAAATAAAAGCCTGCTCTTTAAGGCTTTATTCTGTATATGGACCAAGGGAACGTCCGGAAAAATTGTACACTAAACTTATCAAAGCTATTTTTGAAGACACCTCATTCCCTTTATTCAAGGGAAGTGAAAAACACTCACGTAGCTTTACCTATGTTGGAGACATTGTAAAAGGTGTTGCTGCAGTTGTTGGTCGTGAAGATCTGGTAGACGGAGAAATAATCAACATTGGATCCAACATCGAATACACTACTCAGGACGGTATTAACCTCGTTGAAGAAATTATTGGTAAAAAAGCTCTTATTGAGGTCACTCCTCCTCGTCCTGGTGATCAACTTCGGACCACCGCTTTAATTGACAAGGCCCAGGAATTATTAAATTATATGCCAACCACCTCATTTAAAGAAGGACTCCAGGCCCAAGTTGCTTGGTATAAGGAAAAATTTATAAAATAAGCATCATTAAAAAAGCCACTCTACTAAAGTGGCTTTTTTATTCTATATCTAGTAAGTCAGCTTACGATAAAACTTCTTTTACTTTATCGGCAGCCTCTTGGAATTGAACTGCTGAATGTACAGCTAAACCAGAGTTATCGATAAGTTCTTTTGCAATTTCAGCATTTGTACCCTGTAGACGAACAATAATAGGAACTTTTATTTCATCTCCCATATTTTTATAGGCATCTACAATTCCTTGCGCCACTCGATCACAACGAACAATACCACCGAAGATATTAACCAAAATAGCCTTTACCTTAGGATCCTTTAGGATAATTCGGAACGCAGTCTCAACACGTTTAGCATCTGCTGTACCACCTACATCTAAAAAGTTTGCAGGATCACCTCCAGCTTGCTTAATTAAATCCATAGTGGCCATTGCTAAACCAGCTCCATTTACCATACAACCAACATTACCATCAAGAGCAACATAGTTAAGACCAACCGCCTTTGCCTCTACTTCAATTGGATTTTCCTCACGCAAATCACGCATTTCTGCATAGGTAGGTCTTCTGTACAACGCATTATCATCGATGGTTACTTTAGCATCAACCGCCATGATCTTGTCATCAGATGTTTTTAAGACTGGATTAATCTCAAACAAACTTGCATCAGACTCAACATAAGCAGTATACAATGCTGTAACAAACTTGGTCATTTCTTTAAATGCATTACCGTCCAATCCTAAGTTAAAAGCAATTCTTCTAGCTTGGAAAGGCATGATACCTACAGCCGGATCTATTTCTTCGGTAAAAATAAGGTGAGGAGTATTTTCAGCTACCTCTTCTATATCCATCCCACCTTCTGTTGAATACATAATCATATTCTTCCCTTTGGCGCGATCCAAAAGTACAGAAACATAAAACTCTGACGTTTCGCTTGGCCCTGGATAGTACACATCTTCAGCAATCAACACCTGATGTACTTTTTTACCTTCAGCAGATGTTTGAGGAGTAATCAAATTCATTCCAATGATTTGACCAGCTATTTCTTCTACTTGTTGTAAATTTTTAGCCAATTTTACACCACCGCCTTTTCCGCGACCACCTGCATGAATTTGTGCTTTAATTACATGCCATTGGGTTCCGGTTTCAGCCGTTAATTGTTTGGCCGCAGCTACCGCTTCTTGAGGATTATGAGCCACAATTCCACGTTGAATGCGTACACCAAAACTTGACAATATCTCTTTTCCTTGGTATTCGTGTAAATTCATATCAACTATTGTTTTTTTGACCTGACAAAAGTAACAAACCTAGCCTAATAAAACGAAAATAATTTGTTTTTTTACAACGCATTAAACTTATTAAAAATCACAAGATGGTTTAATTTGTAACATTTTGTTTATTTTTTATATTTTATTCCTTAGAAATTTTTTTCGACTAAAAAGTCACCCTATTTTTGTACGCTAAAGAATTGAATTTCATGAACACAAAAGATTTATTGGCTGTTGCCTCAGAGTTTGGCAGCCCATTGTATGTTTACGACGCGGAGAAAATCACTTCTCAATACAATCGTCTCACTAAAGCATTCAAAAACGTACCTCAACTGCGTATTAATTATGCTGTAAAAGCGTTATCCAATATTTCAATTCTAAAACTACTTAATAGCCTAGGGAGTGGTTTAGATACTGTTTCTATACAAGAGGTGAAATTAGGTCTGCTTGCTGGATGCAAACCAGAAGATATAATTTACACACCGAATGGAGTTTCCCTTGAAGAAATAGAAGAAGTAGCTGCATTAGGTGCTCAAATTAATATAGACAACCTGTCTATATTAGAGCAATTTGGTAGTAAACACCCAAACATCCCAGTTTGTATTCGTATTAATCCACATGTAATGGCCGGAGGAAATAGTAATATTTCTGTGGGTCATATTGACTCAAAATTCGGTATAAGCATCCATCAAACACCACACATCTTACGTATTGTAGAGAATACAGGAATGCGAGTTAATGGTATTCATATGCACACTGGAAGTGATATTCTGGACATTGAAGTGTTCCTTTATGCTGCAGAAATTTTATTTGAAGCTGCGAAAAATTTCAAGGATTTAGATTTTTTAGATTTCGGTAGTGGCTTTAAGGTTCCCTATAAATCAGGTGATATTGAAACCAATGTTGAAGAACTTGGAGAAAAGCTAACCAAACGCTTCAATGAATTTTGTAAAAGCTATGGAAAAGAGCTAACCCTAGCATTTGAACCTGGAAAATTCCTAGTGAGTGAAGCAGGTTACTTTTTAGCCAAAGTAAACGTTGTAAAGCAAACCACCTCTACCGTTTTTGCAGGAGTTGACAGTGGCTTCAATCACTTAATCCGCCCCATGCTTTATGGAGCATCCCACCAAATAGAAAATCTATCAAACCCTAAAGGAAGAGAGCGTTTCTATTCAGTAGTAGGTTACATTTGCGAAACTGACACCTTCGCTAGTAATCGACGAATTAACGAAATCACAGAAGGGGATATACTTTGCTTTAAAAATGCAGGTGCCTATTGTTTTACTATGGCTAGCAATTACAACTCCAGATTCCGCCCTGCAGAAGTATTATGGTATAAAGGACAAGCGCACCTAATTAGACAACGTGAAACCCTAGATGATTTAGTTCGAAATCAAATAGATGTTTCTATACCACTTCAACAGAAAGAGAAAGTTACAGCAAAATAAGCTAACTACATTTAATACATATAATAAAAAAATGGGGCCATTAACCCCATTTTTTTATTATCTATTTTCGATAGTACTTATTTTGCAATATTAACAGCACGTGTCTCGCGAATAACTGTAACTTTCACTTGTCCAGGATACGTCATGTCTGTCTGAATCTTTTGAGATAAATTAAATGACAACTCAGCTGCCTTATCATCACTTACTTTCTCACTCTCTACTATTACACGCAACTCACGACCAGCTTGAATAGCATAGGCCTTTTTCACACCATTGAATGAGAAGGCTGTATCTTCCAAATCCTTCAATCGTTGAATATAAGAGTCTAACACTTGTCGACGAGCTCCAGGACGCGCTCCACTTATAGCATCACATACCTGAACGATTGGTGCTAATAAGGACTTCATCTCTATTTCATCATGGTGGGCTCCAATGGCGTTACAAACCTCTGGTTTTTCACCATACTTTTCAGCCCATTCCATACCCAACAATGCGTGTGGTGTTTCCGTTTCAGTATCTGGCACTTTTCCAATATCATGCAATAATCCAGCACGTTTGGCCATTTTTGGATTTAATCCCAATTCGGCTGCCATAACCCCACAAAGTTTAGCAACTTCACGCGAGTGTTGCAATAGATTTTGACCATAAGAAGAACGGTACTTCATTCGACCTACAGCCTTAATCAATTCAGGATGTAATCCATGAATACCTAAATCAATTACAGTTCTTTTACCTACCTCTATAATCTCTTCTTCTATCTGTTTGGTTGTCTTCTGCACCACCTCTTCAATACGTGCTGGGTGAATTCGTCCATCGGTAACCAATTTATGTAAAGACAAACGTGCTACTTCTCTTCGAACTGAATCAAAACATGATAAAATGATAGCCTCAGGAGTGTCATCGACAATTATTTCAACTCCAGTAGCGGCTTCTAAGGCTCTAATATTTCTACCTTCTCGACCAATAATCCTTCCCTTTACATCATCAGACTCTAAATTGAATACGGATACACAATTTTCAACCGCCTCTTCAGTCCCTATACGCTGAATTGTATTAATAATTACTTTCTTAGCTTCTTGTTGAGCCGTAAGCTTAGCCTCTTCAAGGGTATTTTGAATATAGGACATCGCATCGCTTCGTGCATCTGATTTCAATGATTCTATCAATTGAGCCTTAGCATCCTCAGCTGAAAGTCCTGAAATCACTTCCAATTGTTCAACTTGACTCTTGTGTAGCCTCTCTACCTCAGCTTGCTTTTTTTCAACAAACTCCAGGCGATAATCATAATCTTTGATTTTACTTTCCAGCTCATCTGTTAGCTTTTTAGATTGAGCTAACTCATTTGATACCTGAGCTTCTTTGTCACGTGTACGCTTTTCCGCCTCGGCTATCTTTTTATCTTTTGCGATAATAACTTTTTCATGCTCTGCTTTAAGCTCTAAAAACTTTTCTTTAGCTTGAAATATCTTATCCTTTTTTATGTTTTCACCCTCTATTTTAGCTTCTCTCAAAACACTTTCAGCTTCTTTTTTTGCCGCTAAAACTGTCTTGGAAGCATTCCCTTTTTCAAGGACCTTAGCCGCTATAAAACCAGCTGCTAGACCTCCAATTCCTATTAATACTTCTATCATCTCCGTTAGGTTAAATTAATTATATAAAAAAAGCCTACATCGGTTTTGAAGTTTCGTATAAACTCCATAAAACAAGTTTAGGGCTAACAAATTGCTTAAGGATCCGTGTCTGAGACGGCTTGCTTTTACAATCTAAACTCACCCTTTTTAATTGAATGACGTTGAGTTTATCAAAAAGAATAACCAATGTAGGCAGTAATGTGTATTTTTATGTTAAAGAACGTATTTTATGAACTAAGTTGTTCTTGCAAAAGTTGATTGAGCGCCCTTAGACGTTCTTCTAATTCCGCATGAGAATGCTCGTTATCGATACTTTTCTGTTCTACTTGAGCCGCAAATTGCAAAGCACACATCGCTAATACATCTTGCTTATCACGTACCGCATAGTTTTGTTCAAACTGCTTAATCAGCTCCTCAATTTTTTTGGTCGCTTTACGCAATCCTTCCTCCTGATTTGGGTTTATTGTTAATGGGTACACCCTGTCAGCGATGGAGAGCTTGATTTTTAGTTTGTCATCCATACATTTTAGAACACTAATCAGAAAGTTGTGCTATACACGCATCTATTTCCCTGATTAAAGTATTTATCTTGAGTTTTGCCTCAGTTTTATTATCATTACTACCAAGCATTGAATTAGTAAGCTTGAGTGCATTGTACCTCCCCTCCCAATTAGCCACCTGTTGGTGCAATTGGTCATTTTTATGTTTACAAACAGTCAATTCTTCTGAAAGTTCTTGATTTTGTTGCTTCAGCAATTCCATTTTATGGAGGAGCTTACTAATTCTATTTTCAAGAGAATCAACTATTTCTGAGAAGTCACTCATAAGCACTTACCTTCAATACTTATTGTCACAAAGTTAACATACGGAATGATACTTCGCAATAGTTTTTTACTTTTTTGTTAAATATTCCTACCACATTGGTATACAAGACAATAAAAAAGCACTACAAAGGTTAGAAAAATGGCACTATATGAAAATTTTTATAAAATGTCTATTTTAGCCGAAAACCCAAATTCATGCGTATTTTATTGCTTTTTCTAGTCGTTGTTTCATCTGCTTTTTCTCAAGGACATTATCCAAAAGATTCCTTCTCTTCACCATTAGACATACCCATACTCCTATCGGGAACATTTGGGGAACTGAGATCCAATCATTTCCATTCGGGCTTAGACATCAAAACACAGCAACGTGAAGGCCTAACTGTATATTCCATCGCCGAGGGATATATCTCACGAATAAAGGTTAGTGCCTGGGGATATGGAAAGGCTCTTTACATCACACATCCTAATGGATATACGTCAGTATATGCACATTTACAAAAATTCACCCCTGAAATAGAAACCTATATCAAGAAAAGACAATATGATAAAAAATCATTCGAAATAGAAATTTTTCCCTCTGCTAACGAACTACCAGTAGTACAGAAACAAGCAGTTGCCTACAGTGGGAATACAGGTGGTAGTGGAGGACCTCACCTTCATTTCGAAATAAGAGAAACAGCATCTGAAAAACCTATTAACCCGCTCCATTTTGGTTTAAAAGTACCAGATTCAGAAGCACCAACTATTCTAGGATTGTTTGCTTACCCTCTTTCAGATAATGCACATATCAATAATACGTATAGTACTCAGCAACTCAAAATTACCAAACAAAAAGATGGATCTTTTCTAGCCGATTCTGTATATGCTTTTGGAACCATAGGCTTTGGAATAAATGCCTATGACCGCCAGGATAAAACCTATAACAAAAATGGGGTTTATAAAATTGAGATGCTTGTGAACGGAACTTCACAACTAAGCTACCGTTTTGATTCCTTTTCTTTTGATGAAACTCGTTTAATAAATACCCTAATTGATTATGAGTATTTAATAACTCATAGACAACGGGTGCAGCAAAGCTTCAAAATACGTGGAAACCAATTGTCAATATATGAAAGGGCTTTAAATGATGGTAAACTACTAATTGACAACAATACGACCTACAATGCCACCCTTCTTATAAAAGATTTCAACAACAACGAAACAGTGATTAGGATCCCTATTCAAGGCCGCACTAAACCCAAAGACTCAATCATCAAAGCTCCCAATTCCGGAGAATTGCTTATTGCAACGCGTGAACAAAACTATACTTTCCCAATTGGTTCAGTTCATTTCCCGGCCAATACATTTTACGACGATTTTTATATCGATCTACAGAGTGACACTACTACTATTACAATTCATAATAATAAGGTCCCAGTACATAATTTTTACAATCTAACTTTTGACGTTACTAAGTACTCAGAAGAAGATAAAAAACAACTCTTTATAGCTGCAGTAAATTCAAGAGGAAAGCTAAGCTATGAAAACACTGTAAAAAAAGAAAACCTCTTCACCACACGAACTCGCACTTTAGGAAAGTTTACACTAGCAAAAGACACCATACCTCCAAAGATAGTACCGGTTAATTTCAAAAAAGAACAATGGTTAACAAACTTCCGAAACCTACAACTTAAAATAACTGATGACCTCAGTGGAATTTCCGACTACAAAGCTTTCATTAACGGGGAGTGGATTTTAATGGAGTATGAACCCAAAAACAATACGTTAACATTTGACTTTGACGATTTTAAATCAAAAGAAACAAAACATAATTTTGAACTTATTGTAACTGATGCTGTGGGAAATAGCACTACATTTACGTCAACCTTTTATCGGAAAAATTAAAATTAATCGTTTGTGAAAAAAGCCTTCTTGCTTCTTTTATTTTTAAACTCAGCCCCCTTCTTTTTGTTGGGTCAAACAGCGACATTACGAGGAATAGTGTTGAGTGAAAATAACAAGCCATTGGAGGCCGTAAATATAACTTACAATCAACAAGGAACCTTGTCGAATGAAAATGGTTATTATGAACTAAAAATACCTGCAAATACCACTGTTCAAATTTCTTTTTCCCATCTTGGTTTTAAACCTATTATATTAAACCTTATTTTAAAAAATGGAGAAGACCGCGAGTTTAATCCTATAATGAAAAACAGAGTAGAACAAATAGGAGAAGTTGTAATTGCTCAAAATCACCGAAAAATTGTAGAGGGTATAACCAACCTATCCCCAGAACAAATCCGAAAATTACCTGGTGCTAATCCAGGAGTTGAAAATCTTTTAAAATCATTACCTGGAGTTAATTCTAATAACGAACTTAGCACACAATATTCAGTTCGCGGTGGTAATTTCGATGAGAATTTAGTCTACGTTAACGAAATTGAAATATACCGTCCTTTCCTTATAAGATCAGGACAACAGGAAGGATTAAGCTTCATTAATCCTGATTTAATTCAAAATATTGATTTTTCCTCTGGAGGTTTCAAATCTCAATATGGGGACAAGCTATCTTCCGTGCTTGATATAACCTATAAAAAACCCATCGATTTTGGCATTTCATTGCAAGCAAGTCTTCTTGGAGGAAGTGTGACCATTGAGACTGCCGACATTAATAGTAAATTCACTACAATAAGCAGTGTAAGATATAGAGACAACAGTCTTTTGGTCAACTCTAAAGAAACAGAAACGAACTTTAGACCTCGCTTTATTGACGGACAAACTCTATTATCTTACAATCTTTCAGGAAAAGTTCAATTGAATTTTTTTGGCAACATATCTATTAACGACTATGACTACAAACCACTTACAAGACAAACTAATTTTGGTACTCTCCAAAATCCGATAGCACTTATCGTACAATATCAAGGACAAGAGAAGACCAACTACCAAACGGCTTTGGGTGCACTAAAAGCTAACTTTTTTATCAATAAAAACCTAACACTTAAGATAATCACTTCAACACATCATGCTACTGAACAAGAAAATTTTGATATTCTAGCTTCGTACGCCTTAGGAGAAGTAAATACAGACATTGGAGATCAAGAATTCGGAAATGCTTCCTTTACTCAAGCCATTGGATCCCAACTTAATCATGCACGAAATAAACTGGATGCACTAATTTTTAACACAGAACATAAAGGAGTACTTACCCTAAATAATCATCAATTTGATTGGGGAATAAAGTACACTCATGAAGACATCCGGGACAGACTCGTTGAATGGGAAGTGATTGATTCTGCGGGCTTCGTAATTCGCCCTCCTCTCGAAGAACTTCAAAACCAACAACCCTATCGTCCTTACCAAGCACCACTAGTACCCTACCAAAGTGTACGAGCAACTAATTTCACCCAGATTAATCGCATTTCCGGATATACTCAATGGAGCCATCATACCGAATTTGGAAAACACCAAGCATACATTAATACTGGAATAAGGGTTCATAAATGGAATATATGGTCTGAAGACAAAAAGGAGAGTTCACAAATAGTGGTAAGCCCCAGAGCTCAATTTTCATTAAAACCTAATTGGAAACACGATATGCTTTTTCGTGTCTCTGGCGGTTGGTACTATCAACCACCCATGTATAGAGAACTTCGAGATTCAATTGGCTATGTCAACACCAAGGTGAAAGCTCAAAAGTCTATTCATTTTGTTGCAGGAAATGAATACAGTTTCCGAATCTGGAATCGACCATTTAAACTAACCTCTGAGATTTATTATAAAAAATTAACGAACGTTAATACCTATACTTTAGAAAATGTACGAATTCGCTATCGTGCTAGTACCGACGCTAAGGCGTACGCCTATGGTTTTGATACGAGACTACATGGTGAATTTGTTCCAGGAACAGATAGTTGGTTCAGCTTTGGCTATATGAAGACTGAAGAAAACATAAGAAATCAAGGTTATATTGCCCGACCTACCGATCAACGTCTTAAATTTGCAGTATTATTTCAGGATTATATGCCCGCCATTCCCAATCTGAAATTATATTTAAACATGGTATACAACACAGGACTACCAGGAGGTTCCCCAAGTTATGCAGATCCCTATCAATTCCAATCTCGATTACCTGATTATAAAAGGGCTGATTTAGGACTCTCTCATATAATTGTTGGCAACAACAAACTTTCAAAGAAGAATTGGTTAAATAGGTTTAAAGAACTTACTTTGGGCTTTGAAATATTCAACGTTTTTGATATGCAAAATTCCATAACCAATACCTGGGTAAGAGATGCATCAACCTCTCGTCAATATGGCATACCTAATTACATGACTGGAAGAGTGTTTAACGTCAAAATAAATGCACAATTATAATTTTAACAATTTATATAAGCAATGAAAGCTTTTTTCAAACAAACAATATACATCCTAACACTTTTTATCTCGGCCAGCGCCTTGAGTCAAAAGACAGTTTATGAAAACAAATCTTTTGAAGAATTAGCTAGTGATCATAAAGAACTGGCAATAATTCCATTTCACGTGCTATTAAATTTAAAAAATGAGGAACAGCTTACTGAAAGTAATTTAAAAGCATTGGCTGAGCGAGAAGGTTATGCGGTTCAAAATGCTGTGGAGTCCTATTTTCTTAAACGAAAAAAACGGAAGAAATTTAGTGTAAACATTCAAGACATAAAAAACACTAATGCACTATTAAAAAAACACAATATTACCATAAGTAACATCGATGAATTCACCACTCAAGAATTGTGCTCTATTCTTAAAGTAGATGGATTAGTAAGTGGTAATCTAACTCTAAAAGCCCTAATATCTCAGGGTGTCTCTACCTCTTTTGATTTTATTTCTTTTGTTACAGGCAGTTCAGACTATGGTCGAATTGCACTTAAAATCAGCGATGGTGACAGCGGTAAATTACTATGGAAATACGAACAAGAAATTACTCGTAAATCAGGAAAAAACACGCACGAGATTATTGAGAGTATCATGAAGAAGCTCGTGCGTAAATTCCCTTATGACAAAGAATAATTGTTAGCTTTTGGCAAAGTCTGACAAAATCCTGATTACCTGATCAATTTCCTCTTTGGTATTATAGTGGGAAAATGAAAAACGCAATGCAGGACGCTTTAGCGCCTCAGACGACATAAATGCAGAAAGTACATGAGAAGCTCCCGTACTTCCACTCTGACAAGCACTCCCTTTTGAACAGGCAACCCCATTAATATCTAAATGAAAAAGTAAAATCTGTGCTTTCTCTTCAGATATAGGCAGACCAACATTTACTAGAGTGTAGGTACTTTTCTCCATATCTCCTGATGCTCCATTAAACACCCCTTCTGGAAAAGCCTTTGAAAACTCTTGTATAAAGTAACGCTTTAGGTCGCTTACATAGGCTCGCTCTTCAGTCATTTTTGAATACCCCTGAACAAAAGCCTCTTCCAGACCGACAATATTATGCATAGGTTCAGTTCCAGCTCTAAAGCCACGTTCTTGCTCTCCACCAAAAATCAAAGGTTTTAAGCCGGAATCCTTTCGAATGTAGGCAAACCCTACTCCTTTGGGTCCATGAAACTTATGTGCCGCAGCCGTCATAAAATCAATCGGTGTTTTTTGCACATCCCACTCAAAGTGACCAATTGATTGAACTGTATCAGAATGAAACAGCGCATCATTTGCTTTACAAATACTAGCCACCTCTTCTACCGGAAGTAAATTACCAATTTCATTATTTACGTGCATGAGACTCACTAATTTCTTCTCATCTCCTTGCTTCAATAAATGCTCAAGATATTCTAAATTAGGCGTCCCATCTGGATCTAAAACCACAAATTTTACGGTGATTCCGTATTCCTTTTCTAATTGTTCTGCTGTATGCAATACAGCATGGTGTTCAGTTTTAGCAGTAATTATTGTTTTCACTCCCAAATCACGAACCGCGCATCTTAAAATCATATTATCAGCTTCAGTTCCTCCAGATGTGAATATAATTTCAGAAGGTTGCGCATTAAGTTGTTTCGCTATTGTTTTTCTAGCCCGTTCAATAAGACTTTTCGCAGATCGACCAAAACTATGAGTAGATGATGGGTTCCCATAAAATTGCGATAGTGCTTCTTGCATTTTCTCAATTACTTCGCTACGTACCTGAGTAGTTGCAGCGCTATCAAAGTATAAATTATTCATGTTGTGTGTTATTTAATCAATCTCTATTAAGAGGTTCATATGGTATAGGCTCAGCCTCATTAATTTGGTAGACAAATTTAACTGAATAAAAATTAATTACAAGAGCTTTCGTTGAAAAGCCCAAATTCATTTACTTTTGCTATTCATGTAATTGCTAATTATGAAAAAAGTATCACTTTTATTTTTGCTAACTATACTAACTGCATGCAGTGCAGGAGATTTAGAAGTAGAAAACATTGATTTTGAATCAGCAACAGTAAGTAGCTGTACTTCTGGAATTGAAACCACTGTTTTTTTTAAATTAAAATCAAACGAAGGGTTAATTTTAGAAATTCCTTCTGGTATATTAAAAAATGAAGTGAGTATACAACCCTATACCAGTGCAATACCCACCAATTCCAAGTTAATTTATAGGCTTTTCAACGAAGATATTTCTAATAGTTATTTTTGCAGTTCTATTCCACCTTCAAGCCCTGCTGTCATTTCAGAAATGGAAGCCACAGGAGGAACGGTCCAGATTACGACAACTGCTGTTACAAATACAGAGGGAGAAGTCACTAGTTACACTCACTTAATTGTCATTATAGATTTAGTGCTAACCAATGAACAAGGAGAAAGTATTGTAAACCCAATTCTTAATTATGGTTCATTCAGTACTACTCCGGCGCCGTAATTATTTTGCATTCTGATAAATATATACCTCCGTGGCACCTAGTCCATATTTTTGGTAGTCGGCATCATAAAAGCTAACTTGGTCAAATCTTCCGAATAGATACTCCAATTCAGTTTTTAACACCCCTTCCCCAACGCCATGAATAAAAACCACTTTTTGAATTCGATTTTTAATCGCAAATTCTAGTTGCCTTTTAGCGGTTTCAAGTTGTAGACTTAACATATCGTAATTACTCATTCCTTTTGATGAAGGCACCAAATGATGAATATGTAAATCTACTTCCATTTTAGGTTGGTTGCGATCTTTAGGTTTTACGGTAGAAATCTTTCTTCTTTTTGGCAATTCCTTTTCTGCAATTACTTGTTGTAGTTCTTGTCTATTTACAGCAATAATATCTTCTGAAGCAATTTTAACTAATTCCCTTTGCGTAAAAACAAGTTCAAAGCCTTGATCTACCATCACATGGACGGTATCTCCCTTTATGCGTTTTACTATTCCTTTCAACGCATCATCAATAGTTTCTACTTTATCACCTATCCTTAACATTTTCATTTTTTTCTTCAAGTTCATCCAAAGCTTCACTCATTACCGTTGGGGACGTAAAATCGGCTTCATTTCTAGACGGGAGGGTGCGAGTAACACTATATAAACCAAACATTAAAAGCACCAAACCTCCAATCATAAGATAAGTTGCCTCCCATGAATCAGCTGCTGACTGTAGGAAGGTAAGGATTCCACCAACGAAAATACATGCTATATAGAGATACTTCTTTATTTTCATAACAAAAGGATGTTCTACAAAAATAGTATTATTTTAGCTACCAAAAGATCGAAAATTGAAAACTATACTATCCATTTTAATTCCTATTCGTACCTCTGTAGACGATTATATGTTACCATGTATCAACAAAAAGCTTTTTGGAATAGACTGTATGGGATGTGGCTTTCAACGTGCTTTTTCTCTATTATTAAAAGGAGATTTCATAGCTGCCTTTCAAATGTATCCCGCTATATACACTTTATTGTTATTAGGCCTTTTTTTAATTGCAGGACTATTTGTTAAGTTCAAGTATAGTGAAAAAATAAAAATAGGCTTAGTGATTCTAAATCTTCTTATTATCGTCGTAAGCTATATCATTAAAATTAACCAATAACAACTTTATGGAAAAACAATCACTCAGTACAGTCTGGATTTATGTACTTTCAATCTTAGGATTGCCGCTTTGCTGCTGCGCAGGTTTAGGATTTATACCTGCTGGAATTGCTTATTTTATGGCCAATGGTCAAATCAAGAAATTTTACAGCAACCCAGAAGCTTATGATGGGCTTCAAGCTGTTAAAACAGCAAAAATTATTGCCCTAGTGGTCGTAATTATTAATATCCTGTATTTGGCCTATTTCATTTATCAATTAAGCACCGTTGGATGGAGTAATATCCTTAATGAGTACCAAATGCAAATGAAGCAATATGAATAACCTAAAAAAAATGCCACCTTTAAAAAAGTGGCATTTTTTTTATTCAAACTCTTTAAGGGTGTTTTTTATTATATTCACACAATCCATTAGCTGTTCTTCATTCATAACTAAAGGCGGAGCAAATCGAATAATATTACCATGAGTTGGTTTAGCCAAAAGACCATTATCTCTCAATTTCATACAAATATCCCAAGCCGTAGAACTATCCTCAGTGTCGTTTATTACTATAGCATTAAGTAGGCCCTTTCCTCGAACCAATGAAACAATATCAGATTGATCCACATAGGACTGCATTTCTTTTCTAAAAAGAATGCCTAGTCGTTCTGCATTTTCAGCCAATTGTTCATCTGTTACCACTTGTAAGGCTGCCATTGCAACAGCCGCCGCTAACGGATTTCCTCCAAAAGTACTCCCGTGTTGGCCTGGCTTAATAACATCCATTATACTGTTATCTGCAAAAACACCACTTACTGGGTATACTCCACCACTTAAGGCTTTGCCTAAAATCAATATATCGGGAACTACATTTTCATGATGTACTGCAAGCAATTTTCCTGTACGAGCAATCCCCGTCTGTACTTCGTCTGCGATAAATAACACCTTATGCTTTTCACAAAGAGCTTTAGCACCACTTAAAAATCCTTCTGAAGGGACATACACTCCTGCTTCACCTTGGATAGGTTCTACTAGGAAACCAGCTATATTAGTGTGTTGCTCTAAAACTGCCTCAAGAGCATTTAAATCATCATATGGAATCTTAACAAATCCCGGAGTATAAGGTCCGAAATTTTTCCTAGCGCCCTCATCGTTCGAAAAGGAAATAATGGTAGTGGTTCGACCATGAAAATTGTTTTCACATACTACTATTATTGCTTCTTGTTCTGGAATACCTTTACATTCATAAGCCCACTTCCTACACAACTTAATAGCAGTTTCAACTGCTTCTGCACCTGTATTCATTGGCAACATTTTATCATACCCAAAATACCCTGTAGCAAACTTCTCATAACGCCCCAGCATATCATTATAAAAGGCGCGAGATGTAAGGGTTAATGTTTGAGCCTGATTTGTAAGCGCTCCGATGATTGCAGGATGGCAATGTCCTTGATTAACGGCCGAATAAGCAGAAAGGAAGTCATAATACTTATTCCCTTCAACATCCCAAACATACACACCCTCACCTTTACTTAAAACTACCGGTAGCGGGTGATAATTATGAGCTCCATACTGATTTTCTAATGCAATGGCATCTTGCGAAGTAATTTTGTCTAAAACTGCCATTTTGTTTTGTTTTTTATGATACGACTTTATCTATTCCTTCTTTAACGGAGAGAAATCATCCAAAATAACGATTGCAAGTTAACAATAATGCTGCGTATTGTGAAAAGATTTATCATATTCTAATATTCAAGATTTCCTTAAGCTCAGACTACCGGCTATTTTTAGATGTATTCGCATTCATTCAACTACCTTCATATCGTAAAAGATACTATTTTTGTTGCATGCGAAAAAAGAATACAAAACAGCTTTTTGAAAAGCTAACTGTGATAGATGCAGGTGCCAAAGGTAAAAGTGTAGCCAAGGCACCGGATGGAAGGATTATTTTCTTAAGCAATGCCATTCCGGGTGATGTTGTGGACATTCAAACCACCAAAAAAAGAAGTGCCTATTATGAAGGAACAGCCGTAGTCTTTCATTCATACTCAGATAAAAGAACTCAAGCGGTATGTGAACACTTTGGCGTTTGTGGAGGTTGTAAATGGCAGCACATGGCCTATGAGCATCAACTCTATTATAAACAAAAAGAAGTAGAGAATAATCTTAAACGTCTTGGCAAAATAGAATTGCCTGAAATCACGCCTATTTCAGGATCTGAAGAACACTATTTTTACCGGAATAAAATGGAATTTTCGTTCTCAGATAGCCGCTGGCTTACCTTAGATGAAATTCAAAGTACTGAAGAAATTGAAGACAGAAACGCATTAGGTTTCCATATACCTGGTGCGTGGGATAAAATTCTGGATATTAGAAAATGTCATTTACAACGGGATCCTTCTAACGCGATTCGTCTTGAAATCAAATCCTTCGCATTGAAAAATGAAATGCCATTTTTTAATGCTCGTCACCAAAGAGGTCTGCTGCGTTCTGTTATGATACGCACTTCTTCCACAGGCGAATTAATGGTAGTTATCCAATTTTTCAAAGAAGATGTGATTAAACGAGAATCATTACTTAATCACCTTATTCAGACTTTTCCTGAAATTACTTCACTACAGTACATTATCAATGGGAAAGGGAATGATACAATTTATGACCAAGATGTGATTTGTTTCCACGGTCGCGATCATATTTTTGAAGAGATGGAAGGGCTTAAGTTTAAAATCAATGCTAAATCTTTTTATCAGACCAATTCCGAGCAAGCCTATGAATTGTATAAAATCACGAGAGATTTTGCAGGCCTTACTGGTAATGAACTCGTATATGACCTTTACACTGGAACTGGAACTATAGCTCAATTTGTCGCAAAAAATGCCAAAAAAGTAATTGGGGTTGAAGCTGTGCCTGAAGCTATAGAAGATGCTAAAACTAATGCGCAAAACAATACTATTGAAAATGTAGCATTTTTTGTAGGTGATATGAAGAATGTGTTTAATCAAGAGTTTATTGAAACTCATGGTATTCCTGATATTATAATTACGGATCCACCTAGAGATGGCATGCATGCAGATGTTGTTAAACAAATTCTTTCGGTATCTCCCCAAAAGATTGTTTATGTGAGTTGTAATAGCGCTACTCAAGCTCGTGATCTCGCTCTGATGGATTCAATGTACAAGGTAACTAAAGTTCAACCTGTAGACATGTTTCCTCAAACGCACCATGTAGAAAATGTTGTACTTTTGGAAAAACGATAACAATGTTTGAAGTAAATTTAGTAAAAAGCCGCATTCGATATTTTCTAGGAATTCCACTCCTTTTATTACTTTTTTCAGGATGTGAAAAAGATGATATCTGTGTGGAAACATCACTAACACCCAATTTGATTATTCGATTCTACGATCAAGTAAACAGAAGTCAATTTAAAGAAGTTCCAACCTTACGGGTAATCGGTGTAGGATCTCAATATATTTTAATTGATAGGATAACTACAGACTCTATTTCTATTCCATTAAAAACATTAGAAAACACTACTTCCTTCATGCTAATTAATGCATCTGAAGAAGAATTGGAAACAGGAAATAGTGATGTCCTTACCATTACGTATACCCCAAAGGAAATTTTTATTAATCGTGCTTGTGGGTACAAAATGAACTTTGAAGAAGCAAACGGGAGTGTGACCACTGATGAGGCTAACTGGATTCAGGACGTACAAATTATTAACCCAAACATTCAAAATGAAAGAAAAGCACATATCCACCTATATCACTAGTATTTTTCTATTACTTTCTTTAACACTAATAGCCCAGGAAACAGCTAAAGACAGTTTAGGGTACCAACAAAGATATGGGCTTCGTATAGGTATTGATTTGAGTAAACCTATTCGCTCCTTCTTAAATGATAATTACCGTGGCCTTGAATTAATGGGAGACTATCGATTAACACAACGCCACTATATTGCTGCGGAAATAGGAACAGAAGAAAACACTATTGAAGATGAATATATATCCTTTAGTTCAAAAGGTAATTACCTTAAAGTAGGTTTTGATTACAACACCTATGAAAACTGGTATGGGATGGAAAATATGATTTTTGCAGGAGCTCGTTATGGATTTGGAACTTTCAACCAAACACTTAACAGTTATTCCATCTATAACCAAAATCATTATTGGCAGGAAGATCAATCTTCCGGCAGAAATCCCGATTTATTAAAAGAATACTCAGGTTTAACCGCTCATTGGCTAGAAGTTGTTGTAGGCCTTAAAGCTGAATTATTTAATAATTTGTATTTAGGTGCAAGCCTAAGACTAAATTATCTTGTAACCGATTCATCTTCTGACGCGTTTCCAGCCTTGTGGATTCCTGGGTTCAATAAAGTAACCGATGATAGTAAGTTTGGTGTAGGATTCAACTACGGCCTAACTTATTTTTTACCTTTATATAAGAAATCTAAAAAATCAGAAATCAAAGACTAGCCTATTTCTTTAACCTCCTTACTAAATATTGATTTCATAAAAACCTTTTCACCTCGGTCTGTTTTAACGGCTGCAAATTTAGGCCCAATTACCGTTGTAATAACGGCTGCAATCAATGAGTGAATTAAACTATTAATACCAGGGAACACCCATACAGTCAATAGTCTAAAAATGACAAACAACACTGTAAATGCAATAAAATTATATAGTAAAGCTTTGTTTTTTGGTTTCATAATCGCAATTTATTATTTGTTTTTTTGATGGATCTAAACATCCTTACTCAATATATTTTCCTTTTTTACTACCTTCATACATCTCGTACTTTACAAGCCTACTCTCAAGATGTCCATTAAATAATTTAATTTTCCGTGAAGGACGTAATCCCACATGTTTAAGCGCCTCCATGTTGGATGTGATAAACCAAGCATCTGTTCCTGGATAATGCTTTTTCAAGGTATCACCTATGGATTTATAAAACTGTTCCATGTCAATAGAAAGTCGCTCTCCATAAGGTGGATTAAAAACCATATGCAATTTTCCATCTACAGGTTTATACGTTTCAAAAAAGTTTCGCTGAGTAATGGTTATGTATTCTGATAAATTGGCATTCTTCACATTATCCTTTGCCTTTGCAACAGCAGAAGGAGCTTTATCATATCCATATATCTTATGATGAAATTCACGAGTTTTCTTTAAACTACTTTCAATAATTTTCTCAAAAAGATTAGCATCAAAATCTGGCCATTTTTCAAAAGCAAATTCCTTCCTATTAATATTAGGTGGTATATTACAAGCTATCATTGCTGCTTCCACTGGTATAGTCCCACTTCCACACATTGGATCCATAAAATCACATTGACCATCCCAGCCGCTCATCATGATAAGGCCAGCCGCTAATACTTCATTTATAGGTGCTATGTTAGTGGCAGTTTTATATCCTCTTTGGTGAAGAGATCGTCCAGAACTATCAATAGATACCGTTACCTCACTCTGTTGAATATGAATATGTATTCTAATATCTGGATATTTAAGATCTACATCCGGTCGAGTGCCATGAAGATTTCTAAACTTATCAACTATTGCATCCTTTGTTTTCAATGAGATAAATTGCGAATGGTGAAAGCGATCAGTCGCCAGTGTAGCATCAATAGCAAATGTACTATGAACACTCATAAAACGCTCCCAATCCATTTTATAAATTTGATCATACAAGTCTTGTTCATTGCGAACTCTAAAGCTTTTTACGGGTTTCAATATTTTAATAGCAGTACGTAAACATAGGTTTGCTTTGTACATAAATCCTTTGTCCCCTTCAAAAGTCACACTTCTCACACCCTTCTGAACGTTTATAGCTCCTAAATTCCTAAGTTCCTCTTCTAACAATTCTTCAAAGCCAAAAAGTGTTTTGGCAACCATTGTATAATTATTTCCCATAACTGTTCTCCAATAAAAAGCAAAAATAGGTTAATTTAGCAGTTTATTTCGCCAGCATGCAAAAAGATACTAAAAATTGGTTTACTTCATGGTTTGATACCGATTTTTACCACATACTATATAAAGACCGAGACGAGCAGGAAGCTAAGTTTTTCATGGATAATCTTACGCAATATTTAAATTTGCCTGAAGATGCCAGAATTCTAGATTTACCTTGCGGTAGAGGGAGACATTCTGTCTACCTTAATGAATTAGGATATAATGTAGTTGGTGCTGATTTATCTGCAAACAGCATTGCATTCGCTCGAAAATTTGAAAATGAAAATCTCAAATTCACTCAATTTGATATGCGTACGGTGTATGGTGACAAATTTGATGCAGTTTTTAATCTATTTACCAGTATAGGCTATTTTGAAAATGAAGAGGACAATGCACGAACCATTCATGCTTTTTGTCAAAGTTTAAATGAAACTGGTTTTGCCGTTATTGATTTCATGAACGTTGGCTATATTGAAAATTCATTAATCCCTGAGGAAGCCAAAACAATTGAAGGAATAACATTTCATATTAATAGGCATCTTTCAAATAATTACGTCACGAAAGATATTCGATTCTCTCACCAAGGAAAAGAGTATCATTTCACAGAGCGAGTAAAAGCATTAAAACTCCAAGATTTTGAAGCCTATATTGAAGCAGCAGGTGGATACTTACTCGATATATTTGGTGATTATAAACTAGGTAAATTTCATCCCGAAACATCCGAACGACTAATCCTTATTTTCAAATAATGAACATGTATCTACTTCCCATAATAGCAGTCCTAGCTGGCTTTTTATTCTTCATGCTTTTTAGACCACATGAAAAAGGAAAACTAAAGTTATTATTAGCCTTTAGTGGTGCATTTCTATTGGCCATAACAGTATTTGAAATTATCCCTTCTGTTTTCGCTGAAGGATACAACCGCTTTCTTGGATTATTTATTTTACTAGGAATGCTACTTCAGATAATCCTTGAGTTCTTTTCCAAAGGAGCTGAGCATGGCCATATGCATTTTCACAATACTAAATCATTGCCTTTGGCCCTATTTATAAGTTTATGTATACATGCTTTTTTAGAAGGTCTCCCAATTAGACATGATAATCATTTAATGTATGGCATCCTTATTCATAAATTACCAGTTGCCTTCATTCTTACAGCATTTTTACATCATGCCGAAATTCCAAAATGGCGTATTATAGTCACTTTACTAATTTTTGCTGCAATGACACCCCTGGGAACTCTTGTATCAAACAATACGGATTTACTTACCCAAATAGAGCCCTATGTGAATGCCTTAGTGGTTGGTACCTTTCTGCATATTTCTACAGTTATTCTTTTCGAAAGTTCAGAGGGGCATAAATTCAATCTATCTAAATTATTGGTTATAATTTTAGCAATAACTATTGCCTATTTTATGTAAATATGTTCAGCAGGGAAGAATCAAGAAAATTACGAGAAGAATTTTGGATCTCTTTTGGAAAATCATTTCCAAGAAAATGGATATTATATAATACAAAGATTAAAGATTTCAGTTTTAAATTCTACTTTGATACTAAAAAAGCAGCAGTTAGTCTTGATATCGAAGATAGTAACCTTGAGAATCGTATAAATCATTACGAGAAATTAGAATCCTTAAAATCAATCCTCATAGATGAATATTTACCCGATGCTATTTATGAAGACATACACTACCTTGAAAGTGGAAAAGAAATATCACGTATTTATGTAGAATTAACAGGAGTATCTATTCATAATAAGAACACCTGGCAACAAACTATGGAATATTTAAACAACCAAATGATTCAATTTGAAACATTTTGGTATGAATACGAAGACTTTATTAAAGGGTAGTCAATTCTACAAACATAAAAGCGTAGTGAGAAGCACACCCCAATAAGACAAATACATGCCAAATCACATGTTGATATGGCATTTTTTTTATGGAGTAAAATAGGGTTCCCAACGTATAGAAAGCTCCGCCTAAAAAAATTAAAAACATACCCTGTTTCGAGGTAAGATTCCAAAGATTTTTAAAATCAAAAACAATAATCCAACCCATAATAAGATATAAGGCCAGTGAAATGGCTTTATACCTACCAGTAAAAAACAATTTCAAGACTGCTCCAAAGATAGCGATACTCCATACGATTCCAAAAATCAACCAACCACTGCCACTTTGCAATAACAGTAACGTTATGGGAGTATAAGTACCAGCAATTAAAACGAAAATACTAACGTGATCAATCTTA